>JAFOBK010000012.1 GCA_017381835.1 Oscillospiraceae bacterium
CGTCCTGATCGGCCTGGCTGCTGTCTGGACCAAGGCTAAGACCATCACCTCCGTCCTGGATGAGTTCCAGAAGATCGTTCTGGATCTGGTCTCCAAGATCGTTATCCCCATCCTGCCCTTCTTCATCTGCCTGACCTTCGTTAACCTGGCATACGAGGGCACCATCACCAAGCAGCTGCCCATCTTCCTGATGGCTGTCGTTGTCGTTCTGGTTGGCCACTTCGTATGGCTGGCTGTCCTGTACGCTGTTGCTGGCGCATACGCTAAGAAGCCCGCTAAGGAAGTCTTCAAGCACTACGGCCCCGCTTACATCACTGCTGTTGGTACCATGTCCTCTGCTGCAACCCTGTCCGTTGCTCTGCAGTGCGCTCACAAGTCCTCCGTCCTGCGTAAGGATATGGTCGACTTCGGTATCCCCCTGTTCGCTAACATCCACCTGTGCGGCTCCGTTCTGACTGAGACCTTCTTCGTCATGATCGTTCACCTGCTGCTGAAGGGTGAGCTGCCCTCCGTTGGCACCATGATCCTGTTCTGCGCTCTGCTGGCTATCTTCGCTATCGGCGCACCTGGCGTTCCCGGCGGCACCGTTATGGCTTCCCTGGGTATCGTTACCTCCATCCTGTTCCCCGAAAATGCTGAGCTGGCTGCTAACGCTACCGGCCTGCTGCTGGCTATCTTCGCAATTCAGGACTCCTTCGGTACCGCATGTAACGTTACCGGTGACGGCGCTCTGACCCTGATCCTGACCGGCTACTGCGAGAAGCACGGCCTGGAAGAGCAGACCGGCCTGAATGTTGATCTGTAATTTAGCAGTTCAAACTTGATCGGCTGATCTAACTTAACAAAATGCCCCCTACCGGAAACGGTAGGGGGTTATTTTGCGGCGAATCGCCGCAGATAATGCGCACGAACTGCTCCATATTCGTTACCCGATTCTTTTTGCCCGGTATCGATTTTGCAGTCATAATAGGATCCCATACAGCAAAGAAAAGGGAGGGGAATTGCCCCTCCCTTTTTTATTGCATTAAAGGATGATGCCGGCAAAGCACTGGGATGCCAGCCAGATACCAATTGCGGTAACGACCATGGCTGCCTTGGCCTTGGGGCCGGTGAGCAGACGATCCTGGGCGGAAGTAAACAGGAAGGTGGTAGCTGTGAAGACCACAGCGCCTACCAGACCGAACTTCCAGAAGGTGTGCTGGCAGGCAAAGCCGGCCATGAGAGGCAGGATACCGAAGCACAGCGCGCCGAATACGGGAATGCAGATATAGCAGCGGGGGTTGCCCTTGGTGAGGAAATGCTCAAGCAGGAGCGCAATCACGCTGAGGGCTACCATGTTGGGGATATTCAGCGGAGGAATCACAGCTGCGGGAATCCACACACGGACAAGCAGAGCAATGGCGCAAGCTGCGAACACAACAGCTGCCAGGATGGTGCTGAGTAGATACTTATTATTCTTCATAGCTTAACCTCCCCAGGATGTTGCGGCAGAGGAAGTATCTGCGCCGGTGACGAAGCCAACTGCGGAATTGACGCTTCTTGCGATGGCCTTGGAGGTGACGGTAGCACCGGAGATGGCATCAATGCCATTGCCAACCTCAGCATCACCCTCAGTGTGCAGGAACTGCGCCAGGAATTCCCAATCCTTAAGGGCTTCTGCACCCAGGCCGTGGGTTTCTTCCATATCGCGAACCTGCAGGCCGGTCACATAACCGTCGTTATGGACACCGATCAGCATGGTGATATTGCCGGCATAGCCATAAGTAATGGTTTCTACGATGTAGCCGGTCTCGCCCTTCCATACTCTGTGAATATTAGTATCTTCACCGGTGTACTGTTCGGGTTCAAAATACCCACTGCCGGGGAGCATGGCTTCCATTTTTTCCTGAAGGTCGTGGGCTTCATTGACCTGCCGATCCAGAGCAAAGCCATTATACAGACCCAGCAGAATCACGGCGGCCAGCACAACGGTGATCACGGGAACGAGAATCTTACGCATTATGCTTCGCCTCCCTTCGGTGCGCCGTAGCGGACGGGTGCGGTGTAGCGGTCAATGACCCATACACACAGATTCATAATGAGGATTGCGTAGGTAACACCTTCGGGGAACAGACCGTAGTAACGGAACAGCACGGTGAGAACACCGCAGCCGATACCGTAAAGGATCTGACCGCGCTTGGTGACGGGAGAAGTGACATAGTCGGTTGCCATGAAGATGGCACCCAGCATGACACCGCCGCTAAAGAGGCTGTAGAGCATCCAGGAGAGGGCGTCATCGGTCTTGTGGAATACAAAGGTGATGACAGCCACAGTTGCCAGGTAAGCAACGGGGATTCTTGCGGAGATGACTCTTCTTGCCACCAGGTAGATACCGCCGATGATCAGCGCCAGGGCGGACAGCTCACCGATGGAGCCGGGGCAGTTGCCCAGGAACATGTCCAGGATGCTCTCCTCAGGCAGGGCAGGCATGACCATATGGTGCAGAGGGGTAGAGCTGGAAACAGCATCCACACCGATTGCGGGATAGCGGGTCAGGGCTGCGGGGAACAGCACCAGCACGAAAGCACGGGCAAAGAGAGCGGGGTTGAAGATGTTCTGACCCAGGCCGCCGCACAGAAGCTTGGCAACAATGATGGCCAGGGCAGCACCCACAGCGGCGATCCAGTAAGGAACGGTGCTGGGCAGGGTCATGGCAAAGAGCATGCCGGTGACCAGCGCGGAAGCATCAATGATGGTATTGCGGCGCTTGGTAAGGAGGCTATACAGGTACTCTGCCACCACAGCCGCAGCCATGGAGATCAGGGTCACCAGCAGCGCCCGGAAGCCCAGGACAACAGTACCTACGATCAGAGCGGGAATCAGCGCCAGTACCACATCCAGCATCAACCGGCTGGTGCGGAAGTCTCCACGAATATGAGGAGAAGAAGTGACTACCAGATTCATTTCTTTTCCTCCTTTGCTTTTTTCTCGGCCATAGCGGCTCTGAGCATACCCTTACCCTTACGGAACTGCTCAACCAAAGGCAGCTTGCCGGGGCAGGTAAATGCGCAGCAGCCGCACTCCATGCAGTCCAACAAATGAAGCCGCTGGAGCTCGTCGGTATTGCCGCACATGGAATAGCGGTACATATAAAGAGGCTGCAGGCCCATGGGGCACACGCCAACACACTTGCCGCAGCGCAGGCACACGGGATTCTCCGCTGCGCCGTTCACATCGTGGGGCAGGCACAGAATGGAGTTGGTTGCCTTAATAACGGGAACGGACAGATCAGACTGGGCAAAACCCATCATGGGGCCGCCGCTGACCACACGCTCGGTGGCATCGGTCAGGCCGCCGGCCTCCTGAATCAGGTCATGGAAGGAGGTACCGATACGGACCTGGAAGTTCTGGGGCATATTGACCGTTTCACCGGAGATGGTGACAATACGCTGGGTCAGAGGGACACCCCAGTAGGTTGCACGGAAGATCGCTGCAAAGGTAGCTACATTAAACACAGCGCAGCCGGCATTAACGGGCAGCTTGCCGGAAGGCACCTGGCGGCCGGTCACAGACTGGATCAGCTGCTTCTCGGAACCCTGGGGGTAACGGGTGGGCAGGATCCGCAGCTCGATGCCGGGATACTTCTTTACCAGGCTCCGCAGGCTCATGATGGCCTCCTGCTTGTTGTCTTCCACAGCCAGAACCACATGGTCAGGCTTCAGGACTCTTGCCAGCAGCTGCATACCCTTCAGCACCTGCTCGGGGCTGGTGCGGAGCAGGCCGTCGTCAGCAGTGATATAAGGCTCACATTCGCAGGCATTGGCGATCAGATACTCAATATGACCCATGGCAGACAGCGCCTTCACATTGCCGGGGAAAGCTGCGCCGCCCATACCAACAAGGCCGGCTTCCCGAATCTTGTGGAGAATGGTGTCATCATCCATGGTTTCCATGGGGTTTTCGCAGCGCTCTACCTGGATTGCCGCATCCTTGAAGTCATTTTCAATGACCACAGCCATGACCATCCGGCCGCTGGTGTGGGGGCGGGGTTCCACCGCAACAACCGTACCGGAAACGGAGGCATGGACAGGAACGCACAGACCCTCACCGTCACCGATCTTCTGGCCACGGAGCACATAGTCGCCCACCGCAACCAGAGGGGTGCAGGGTGCGCCGATATGCTGCTGCATGGGGATCACCACCTGCTTAGGGGAGATGGTCTTGAAGAAGGTGATGCCGGTGGACATTTCCTTGTTGTATTTGGGGTGAATACCGCCAAAAAACAGGTGTTTCATTCTTTCACCTCATGTTCTTAACATTTTCTCAAAGCCTTCGGTCATATACTCTGTACCGTCGGCTGCGACCCAAAGAACTTCTGCGCCGCACTGCGCTGCCAGCGCTTCGCCTACTTCCCTATCCAGCAAAAACAGCGCTGTGGAAAGGGCATCGGCAAGGCCGGAGTCAGGGCAGACAATACTGACGCTGCGCCAGTAGGCGCCGGGCATCAGAGTATCCGGGTCGATGATATGGTGGTAGGGTTTACCTTCCACCCAATAGGTTCGCTGATAGTCACCGCTGGTGACTACAGAATTTTCCGTAACAAAAACGGTGTGCAGGTTCTTGTCGGCTGCATCCGGATCCTGAATACCGATGACCCAGGGGGTACCGTCACTCAGCTTGGGGCCGGTGGCGCAGACATTGCCGCCAACACTCAGGAGCATTCCTTTGGGTGCGTTCTCAGCCGCACGCTGGGTTGCCCAGCCTTTGGCAATGGCACCTACATCCAGTCTGGCATCGGGATCCGTGATAAAGACCGTGGACGCATCTTCATCAATCAGCAGCGCATCAATGCTGATGTGCTCGGCTGCTTGCTGAAGGGCTTCCATATCCGGCAGTTTTGCTCTCTGGGGATCATTGATGCCGTCATTTCTGGCCACATGCCACAGATGCAGGACACTTCCCATCATCACATTGACCCGGCCGTTTGTCAGGTTAAAATAGGTTTTACAATCCTTCAGCAGGTCAATGATCGCCTGATCCACTTTAACGGGGACAATGCCCGCATTGTCATTGACGGTCTTGATGTTATTCACACCATCATAATCGTTGTAGATATCGAAAAGCTGGTGGTAATACAGCAGATCATCGTGGATCGACTGGGTGGTTTCTTTGAATGCTTCCTCACTCTCCCCTCTTCCGATGATGGTGGTGACCGTATCGAAGAGGGTCAGAAAGGTAGCGGTGTACTGCTGGGTGGTGTCTGCTTCCGGGACGGGAGCAGAACAACCTGTCAGCAGCAGCGCAACAAGAAAAAGCGCAAGGATTCGCTTCATTACTGCATTGCCTTAGCAATCAGAGCCTGGAAGCCGCCGATAGCGATGGTAACGGAAGATGCCAGGTCGGAGCCGTCAGCGGGCTTGGTGGACTCATTGATGGCAATGCCAGCAACCTCGTCAGCGGTCTTGCCGGTGATGTAGGAAGCGAAGGAAGCAGCCTGCTCGTTCCACTCAGCAATAGCGCCGCCCCATGCAACCATGCCGTAGTTTTCGCCCAGAGCGTTCTTGGTCAGTACGGGAGCAGTCAGGTCGGTGGTCACAGCGCCGGTAGCGTCGAATGCGATCTTAGCCTGCAGGGAGTCGATGTAGCAGGAGGTGATGACGCCGTCCTTACGGGTCAGCACAACGATGTCAGCGTCCAGCTGAGCATTACCAGCGTTTTCAGCGTCTGCGGGGGTGCTGCTCTTAATAGCGTTCATGGTGGTCAGAACCAGCTCGTCGCCAGCCTGAGCGCCCAGGTGCTGAGCATTGTTGACAGCAGCTTCAATAGCGTAAACATAGCCTGCCAGGTAGATGGTAGCGGAGGACTGCAGGTCGGTGCCGTCCTTAGCCTTACCGGTGGTCATATCGATGTCGCCGTTCTTCAGCTCTTCAACGGTCTTGCCAACAGCGTAGTCAGCAACAGCCTTTACCTGAGCATCCCACTCAGCGATCGCGCCGCCCCATGCAACCATGCCGTAGTCTGCGCCCATCTCGTTCTTGGTGGGAACAGCAGCAGCCAGGTCGGAGACGATGGCACCGGTGGTGTCGAACTCAACGGATGCGGGGGTGCTGTCGATGGTGCAAGCCTGGATAACACCGTTGTCATCAACGGTAACAGCAGCTACAGTCACATCGTACTTAGCAACACCGTTTGCTTCAGCGGTAGCGGAAGTGGTGTCAGCAATATTAACAGATACTGCCAGGCCGGTCTTCAGAGCACCGGTTGCTGCCTCGGGTGCAGCTTCGGGAGCAGCTTCAGGAGCTTCGGTAGCGGGAGTGGTCTCGGGAGCCTCGGTGGGGTCTTCGGTGACGCAGGGACAAGTGCATTCGCCAATGACCACGGTGGTACCGGCGCAACCGGTAAACAGCATGGCAGCCATAGCAATTGTGAGGCACAGAGCAAGGATTTTCTTCATGTTTTGGTTCCTCCAAATTGTTTTTTACTTTCTTTTATCTGTACATTTCAATCTGAAATGCGAACAGCCTTCAACGCGCGCAGGACACCTGCGCCGGCAGCACCGGTGGCGACACCGGTGAAGAGGGCTACGATCAGCAGATAGCTGAGGTAAGCGCCGATATAGCGGGAGTTCATCAGCACCATGGCAGCCAAAATCTGACCGATATTGTGGGCCGCAGCGCCCAGGATACTAACACCGTAGATTGAAAAGACGGGGATGCGCTTTGCCAGGATCATGGTGAGCATTGCCAGAATGCCGCCGGTAAGGGAAAACATCAGGCCGGTAATACCGCCGCCAAAGACGGCGCCGAAAATGCACCGGGGAATCAAAATGGCAAAGGCAGCTTTCGGGCCCATAAGGTAGAGGGCAATCAGCGTGACAATATTGGCAAGACCCAGCTTCACACCGGGCAGCGGAATCACCATCTGCAGGGGGATAAACCGCTCTGTATAGGAAAGGGCCAAGGCCAGGGCAATGAGAATGGCGCAGAGGGTCAGGCGTTTTGTCTTACTCATACCCTCACCCCACTACAAAGTCCACATCGGACGCGCCGCTGATCACACGGACTTCCAGCTCATTGGGAAGACACACGATGGATCTGCCGGTGGCTTTGATGGCACCGCTGTGGACACAGTCTTCACCGGGACAGTCCGATGCCGTAATGGCGATCTGCCCGTCTTTCACGGTGATCTCATTGGTATACGCTCCGGAGATTGTAAAGCAGGTATCCTCATCCAGGGAGAGGGTTTTCACAAGCTCCCCTTCCAGGTACACCTGCGCTTTTACGGGGCCGGAAGGATCTTTGGGGAGATAGCTGAGCGCCACAACAACTGCCAGGATCAGCACTGCGGCAATCGCCAGCACATCTCCTTTACGAAAATGCAAATGTTCCGGTTTTACCACAGAAACTCCCCTTTCTTCAAAATTCTCGGAAGTTTATTATACCATTTTTTCCCCATTGTGTAAAGAGGAAGAATGTCCCAAGCGCAAAAAAGCTGTCATTGCAAACCAGCCTTCAGACCGGCTTGCAATGACAGCAATAAATTTAGATAATATTCTGCATGGAGTACAGACCGGCAGACTTGCCCTCCAGGAACTTGGCAGCAGCCAGAGCACCGTTGGCAAAGAGGGAACGGTTTTCTGCCTCATGCTTCAAGGTGATGGTCTCAGCGCCGGTGGCGATGATGATCTCATGGGTGCCCACTTCGTTGCCCAGACGCAGAGAGTGAATACCGATCTCCTTGGCGGTACGCTTGCCGTTCTCATGGCGGCCAACCAGCAGAACTGTATCGGTGAGAGCCTCCTGGATCCGGTGGGCCAGCAGCAATGCGGTGCCGCTGGGAACATCCAGCTTCTGATTGTGGTGCTTTTCCACAATTTCAATGTTGGCCTCGGGGAATACGGAAGCTGCCTTCTTGGCAAGTTCTGCCAGCAGCGCCACACCGATGGACATATTGGCGGAGAAGAACACGGGGATCTTCTTGGAAGCTGCGGCGATGATATCCTTTTCCTCGGGAGTATGGCCGGTGGTGGCCACCACAACGGGAAGATTCTTTGCGATACAGAAGTCCATCAGACCGCCAACAGCGGTATGATGAGAAAAGTCGATAACACCGTCTACATCACAGTCCACCTCTGCCAGGGAGGTAAACACATGATTTGCAGGATCGGAGGTCTCTTCGGGAGATACCTTAGCTGCCAGCTCCAGACCGTTATAGCCGGCATTCAGCAGATCGCAGAGGATCTTGCCCATACGGCCGGTGGAGCCGTGAATCAAAATCTTCATAGCCCGTACCTCAGATCAGGTTCTGCTCAGCCATCAGCTTCAGCAGCTTAGCCTTATTGCCCTCTTCCATGGGAGTCAGAGGCAGACGCAGATAGTCTTCGCAGAAGCCCATAGCGGCCATAGCAGCCTTTGCGGGAATGGGGTTGACTTCGCAGAACAGAGTGTTGATCAGGGGGATCAGATCCAGCTGAGTCTTTCTGGCTGCCTCAATATTGCCCTCAAAGAAGTCATGGCACATACGGCTGGTCTCCTTGGGCATGGGGTTAGACAGAACAGAAATAACACCAGCGCCGCCCAGGGACAGAATGGGGATGATCTGATCGTCATTGCCGGAGTAGATATCCAGCTTGTCGCCAACCAGGTGGGCAGTCTCTGCCACCTTGGACAGATTGCCGCTGGCTTCCTTAATGGCCTGGATCATAGGATGATCCGCCAGAGCTGCATAGGTGCTGGGAGCAATGTCCACGCCGGTACGGGAGGGCACATTATAGAGAATCAGGGGCTTGGTAGATGCGTCCGCAATGGCGGTGAACATCTTGATCAGGCCCTTCTGAGTAGCCTTATTATAGTAAGGAGTGACCACCAGCATAGCATCGTAGCCCAGTTCGCATGCATACTTGGTCAGTTCGATGGCATAAGCGGTATCATTGGAGCCGGTGCCGGCAATGGCGGGAACACGGCCGCCAATCATCTTGATAGCTTCCCGGAACAGCTCACGGTGCTCTTCATCGGTCAGGGTAGAACCTTCACCGGTGGTGCCTGCGATGACCAGAGCATCAATGCCCTGCTCGATCTGCCAGTCGATCAGCTTTTTCAGCTGGACATAGTCCACACCGTTTTCATTCAGAGGGGTGACGAGGGCAGTTGCCGCACCGCGGAAAATAGGATTCTTGGTCATAATTATCTCTCTCCTTTGGGGATATATCAGGCAGCCATGGTCAGTGACCGCCAGGCAAATACATTTGTATTTCAAAAATATGGGTTATTGTACCACTCCTTACTGCAAAAATCAATCACTTTCCGATGCCTTCCGAGGATTTTGTGCATAAAAATTCGGCCGGGCATACGCCCGGCCGAGAGAATTGTGCAGTTTTTAGAGATTAGTTCAGGCCCATGACTTCCTTGTAGTCATCGATGGTAGCAATCTGAACGCCGGTGTTGATGAAGGGGCAGCCGAATGCGGGATCGTCAGCCAGACCCAGGTCTTCGCCCTTGATCAGCTTGTGCAGGTTAGCAATGGACTCATAACCCATGTTGTAGAAGCTCTGGCCGATTGCAACGTCCAGAACGCCCAGCTCGAAGAATGCGGGAGTGGTCTCGGGGAAGATGTCAACGGTGACGACCTTGTGGTTGGGGTCAGCCAGCTTCCAGGAGTTCAGCTCGGGCATTGCATCGGGGTTAACGCAGTAGGGCCAGCCGCCAGCCATGAACCATGCGTCGATCTCTGCGCCGGAAGCACGGGTGTAAGCCTCAACGCCTTCGATTGCCTTGTCAACGTCGTCCTGGCAGGGGAAGGAGTAAACGACTTCGATGTTGGTGCCTGCAACAGCATCAGCAAAGCCCTGCTTACGAGCTTCGATATCGTTTGCACCGGGGATGCCTTCCAGCTGAGCAACGCGAACCTTCTCCAGACCGGAGTCCTTGAACAGCTCGATCATGTACTCGCCGCAGGTGTAGCC
>JAFOBK010000078.1 GCA_017381835.1 Oscillospiraceae bacterium
AATCCGTCCCGAAGGGCTTCTTCCAAAAGATCGGCCTGCTCGAAATCAATGTTTTCCCGGGTGACGGTGATGGAGAACTCCGGCATATCATCTGTTAAGTAAGGTCTGAAATACTGGGGAGTGCTCTCAAAGAGGGAGGTAACGCGGGCAGTGTGCCCGGCAATCTTTATCAAAAATTCTGCCATAATTATTTGGTAAGGCCCTGGTTATTCAGGGGTTTCTTCTGCTGATTCATCCAGGTCTTCATCACAAGCTTATGGGGCAGCAGCTTTACACCCAGCACCTGCAGCTTAACACCCAGACCGGGGATGCTCACATCTTTCTTGCTGCGGTACAGATCTTTCAGACCCTGAGCAACAACATCCCTTGCTTCCTGTACATAATTAAAATACTGTACCCGGTTGTTGGTCTGGAATGCGTGGTTAAAGAATTCGGTCTTTACCCAGGCGGGGTTCATGGCCATCATCCGGATGCCCTGGGGTTTCAGCTCTGCATTGCATGCCCGGGTGTAGCTGAGGACAAAGGCTTTGGTTGCGCCGTAAGTAGTAATGTATGGCACCGGCTGGAAGGCGGATAGGCTGTCCAACTGCAGAATATGGCTGCCCTGATGCATATAGGGAAGGACGAGTCTGGTCATGGCAACCAGCGCTTTGCAGTTAAGGTCGATCATATCCAGATCATCTTCCAAAGGAATGCCCTGAAAATCGCCGAATTTGCCGAAGCCTGCAGCGTTGACCAGCAGCTGCACTTCCGGCTTTTCCGCTTCCAAAAGGGCGGAAAAGACCCGAAAAGATTCAGCCTCTCCTAAATCCAGCACGATGGGACGGACGGGGATGTCCGTTTCGGATGCTAATTCTTCCAGTGCGGTTTTTCTGCGGGCGATGGCCCAAATCTCATCAGGCTGAATATATCCGTGCAACTGACGGACAAACTCCCGTCCCATACCGGAACTGGCGCCGGTGACGATGGCGATCTTCATAGGTTAACCCTCCAATAATTCTTTTACAGTACGCAGCAGGATGTCTCTCTCGTTGGGAAGGACTTCATCCTGCACCTGGCCCAAAAGCCAGTTAAGACAGCGACCCATGTCAGGACCAGGCGCAAGACCGATTTGCTGCAGATCCCGACCGGTAACGGCCAAATCCTTAATGGAAAAGCAGGCATCTTCCGCAAGCAACTCAGCGATCATTGCCCGCAGAACGTCAAATTGGGCCATTTCTTCCTCTTTTCCGGTACCTTTGCTGCCCATATCCGCTTCCTGCAGCTGGAGAAGCGCTTCCAAACGCGCATGCCCCAGCTTGCCTAACCGGCGGCGCAGAAGTTTCTTCTCCGGCTCTAATTTGGTCATATGCTGGCCAATCAGCTCCGTTACCTCCTGCCGCAGAGCGGTAGGCGCTTTCAGGCGCAGCAGAATGGCATCTGCCATCTCCTGGCTGACCTTGGCGTGGCCTTTGAAATGTCCTCTGCCGTCGGCGTCCTGGGTGAAGCAGGCGGGTTTACCGACGTCATGGAGGAGTGCCGCCCAACGCAGGGACAATTCTTTCGGTGTGGCCTCCACCACATGGGCGGTGTGGGTGAATACATCATAGCGATGATGGGGACTGTGCTGCTGGAATCCCACAGAGGGGATCAGTTCCGGAATGACCTGGGTCAATAAGGGGTGGAATTGCAGCAAATCCGCAGCGATTGCGGAAAGAAGAAGTTTACATAATTCATCAAATACCCGTTCCCGGGCAAGATTATCCATCAAAGGTGCCAAAGATACCATGGCGGAAAGGGTGGCCGGATCGGGAGTCAGATGGAAGCGGGCGCTGAATCGGGCGCCACGCAGGATGCGCAGCGCATCCTCCCGGAATCTGGCTTCCGGATCACCCACAGTGCGCAGGATCTTGCGCTCCAGATCCTGCCGACCGCCAAAGGGATCCACATAGCCGGTGGCAGGATTATAGGCCATGGCGTTGATGGTAAAATCCCGCCGTGCCAAATCTTCTTCGATATTATCCACAAAATCCACCCATTTCGGATGGCGGGAATCCTCGTAGCCCCCCTCTGTGCGGAAGGTGGTGATTTCAAAAACTTCTCCATCCAGCACCACACCCACAGTGCCATGCTTTTGGCCGTGGTGCAGTAACTGATGAGCGGCAAAAACCCGGGAGATGTCCTCCGGCTTTGCGTTGGTGCAAAGGTCAAAATCCGCAGGGGTCAGACCCAGGAGACTATCCCGCACACAACCGCCCACCGCATAGGCGCAGAAACCGGCCTCCTCCAGGGAATGGATGCAATATTGAGCTGCCTGGGGGAGCTTCATGGCTTATGCCTCCTTCTTTGTGAGCATGCAGGGATACAGCTGTACAATGGCCCAAAACAGCATACCGAAATACAAGGGCCACTGGGATGTGTTCAAGGATAGACAGCAGAAGAACAGCGCGCCCTGGCTGAAAAAGGCCAGCAGCCGGGCATTGTTCTTTCTTGCGGCAAATACGGTTTTATGATAGGCGGTCAGAACCAGGAAAATGGAGGCAAGCAAAGGGAAGAAATAAACCTGCAGCTGGGGAACAGAACCCCAAACCTGGCACTGGGCTACGGTGTCCAGCATCAGTACAACTGTCAAAATGGCAGGCAGCCAGTAAGGCAGCTGCTTGCGGGCAAATTTCAGCGCGGCCATAAAGAACATGGCAAGACCGCCGATGTCAGATGCAGCCACAGCAACCCAAGCGAGTTTTACATTGCTGGCGGAGAGATTCCAAATCGCTGTCAAAATCAGACCTAAACCGCCGATGGCGTAGGCGCAGGTGCTGATGATGCGAAGATGCTGTCTGTTGACCCGCCGGGGCGCCGGATTTTTTGTGGCCAAAAACAGAATGCCCAAAGTCAGTGCAGTCAGAATATAGATGCTGCAGTTAGCCGGGTGGGCAGGAGGGAATAACCCCCGGTCATCTGCGGCGGAAAACAGCCAAAGCCGGAGCGCCAGACCCAAACAGCCTGCGCCCATGGTGAAAAAGGGAAGTAAAGAAAAACGAAAAGGATGTTTCATGGGAACCTCCAAATCCGATAAGTTAGGTAAATATTTTTAAAAGTACTTTTTATTATACCAAGCGGAACCCGTAATTTCTATAGTGTTTGGAAATTTTCCACTTGTTTATCCTGAGAAAGCAGAGTATAATAATTGGAAAATTGAATTCCCCGGAGGAATGTGGATATGGTAATTGGAATCATCGCGGCAATTGCTGTGGTTCTTTCTGTTGTTCTCTGCCTTTGTACAGGCGGGTTCGGAAGCCTGGTGTGGCTGTGGCTGCTGCCGCTGGGCTGGCTGGGTGCCTTTGTCGGCATCGTGCTGCTTCTGTTTTTAATGGTGCTGGTGATGTGCGCCTTTGTGGACATTGAAAAAGAGGAAACAGAGGATAATGCTTTGTATCGCCGTGTGATCTACATGATCGCCGATGCTGCTCATACAGTCCTGCGGGTACGTGTAAAATCTAAGGGCGTGGAGAAGATCCCCAACCAGGGTAGGGTGCTGCTGGTTTGCAATCATCTGAATAATGCAGACCCGGTGATCCTCTTCCATCAGGTGAAGAAGCGGCAGAAGCTGGCCTTCATTGCCAAGCGGGAAGCAGGCAAAATGTTTGTTGTGGGTAAGTTCATGCACAAAATGCTCTGCCAGCGGATCAACCGGGAAAATGACCGGGAGGCACTGAAAACCATCCTCAAGTGCATCGACATTATTAAAAAGGATAAGGCCTCCATTGCGGTATTCCCCGAGGGTGGTATTCTGGGCGGCAATGTGCTGCATCCTTTCCGTCACGGTGTTTTCAAGATCGCTCTTCGGACCCATGTGCCCGTGGTGGTATGTACATTGTGGGGCAGCCAGGATGTATTTCATAATGCCAAGCGGCTGAAACCTACGGATGTAGACTTCCATGTGGTGGGTGTTGTGCAGCCGGATGTCTATAAGGATATGACCGCTGTAGAACTGGGACACCTGGTTCATGACATGATGGCCAAGGATCTTGGCTCTGAAAGAGTGCTTTTTGTAGAAGAAACCCCTTGATTTACGGCAAAAAACCCCTTATAATGAAAAAGTTATTAAATCCGTTTGGAGGATAAGAAAATGAAGAACAGTGAAAAGACTTTGGATATGATCGTAACTCTGTGTAAGAACAGAGGTTATGTGTACGCCGGCTCCGAAATTTACGGCGGTCTGGCTAACTCCTGGGACTACGGCCCTCTGGGTGTTGAGTTCAAGAACAATGTCAAGAAGGCATGGCTGAAGAAGTTTGTTCAGGAGTCTCCCTACAATGTAGGCTTGGATGCAGCGATCATCATGAACCCCACCACTTGGGTGACCACCGGTCACGTGGGTTCCTTCTCCGATCCCCTGGTGGACTGCAAGGGTTGCGGCTCCCGTCAGCGCGCTGACCAGCTGATTTCCGCTTCCGAGTCCGGCAAGGCAGTGAATGTAGACGCTATGAACACCGACGAGATGAATGACTTCATCGCTGACCACGAGGATGTCGTCTGCCCCGTCTGCGGCAAGCATCACTTCACCTCTATCCGTAACTTCAACCTGATGTTCCAGACCAAGATCGGCGTTACCGAGGACTCCTCCTCTATCGCTTACCTGCGTCCCGAGACCGCTCAGGGTATCTTTGTCAACTTCTCTAACATTCAGCGTACCACCCGTAAGAAGCTGCCCTTTGGTGTCTGCCAGGTTGGTAAGGCATTCCGTAACGAGATCACCCCCGGCAACTTC
>JAFOBK010000079.1 GCA_017381835.1 Oscillospiraceae bacterium
ATTTTAATGTTTGTCAATCTTTTTTTAATGTACAGCATTAAACATATTGCGTTTGACATTAATAATTTACAGCGTTATAATAATAAAAACAGAAAAGGAGGGTAAGCGATGAACGAGCAGCAATACCAAATGATCTACAAACGAAAGTCCTTTCATTTATTCAAGGACATCGGGCATCTATCGGATATGGAACTGACTCAGATTGAAGAAGCCTTTCATTCCTGCCGGTCGTTGATTCCAGAGATTAAAGTAGGAATTAAGATCGTTCCGGCGAACCAGACAACCTGCAAGCGGGGCCAGGAATACTGCATCCTGCTCTATAGTGAAAAGAAGGACGGCTATCTGCCCAATATCGGATACATTGGGGAGCAGCTGGATCTATATCTCGCTTGCATGAATATCGGCGCTCTGTGGTTCGGAATTGGCAAAACAGAGGAACAGTCCCATAACGGTCTGGATTTTGTTATCATGATCGCCATTGCGGAAATGCCCCAGGACAAGTTCCGAAAGGATATGTTCAAAAGCAAGCGCAAATCTCTGGATGAAGTGTGGCATGGTGCGTATTACAGCAATATCGGCAATATCGCCCGGTTCGCTCCCAGCGCCTGCAATACCCAGCCCTGGATCGTGGAAGCGATGCAGACAGGGCTGTCTGTTTACAGATACAAGAAGCCCAGAAAGCGGGGCATCATGCCTGCCGCCATGGTGACACATTATAACCGCATCGATATCGGCATCTTCCTGCTGTTTCTGGAAGTTTGCCTGGAACATGAGGGAATCGGATTTGAACGGACGCTGCTGCCCGATACCGGCGATGAAGAAAAGACCTTGATTGCAGTGTATCAGCTCCAAGATTCCAAATGTTAACTTCCGTTGCGCAATTGCAAGACAAAATCGGTAGACTTTATCCCCACTCCCCGCTAAAATGGTGTCATTCCAAGCCAAGGAGGAAACACAATGGAATTTGAAAACAGACTGTATGAGCTGAGAAAGCAAAAGGGACTTTCTCAGGAGGAGCTGGCGAGCCGTCTGGATGTGACCCGGCAGACCGTTTCAAAATGGGAGCTGGGCGATTCTACCCCGGATATGGATAAGCTGGTGCTGCTGGGAGAGTTGTTCGGAATTTCTCTGGATGAGCTGGTATTGGGAAAAGTTCCTGTCAAAACAAAACTGGATGAGTTGGGGGCAAAGGTCATGACTACCGAAAACAAGCAGAAAGCGAAGAAGGGCCTGAAGATCGTGGGGATCATCGCCGGGACGGTTCTGGCAATCGACGCAGTTTCCATGATTGTCTATTTCCTAATCTGGGGCTTTCCGAAATAACAGTAAAGGGCCTCTGGTGTGATCACGCACCAGAGGCCACTTTTATTCTCCAAGTACAAGCGTACGAAGAACAGGAATCCGTTTGATAATTGCCACAAGGGGAGGAAGCAAAACGGCTGCGGCGATAGGCAGCAGAAGATACATAGACCAAACAGGCAGGTGAAGAAGTTTATCCATTACCCATGCACCGAGGGCAAGCAGGGGATAGTGTAAAACATAAAATCCAAAGCTACGGCTTGCCATATAGCGGGTGAATTTGGTTCCCTTGTCCATCCACCGTTTACCCGCACCCAAAACCGCCAGACAGGCAAACCAGGCGTAGGCGTTTGTCAGGAAAGACTTCAAATTGGACATGGAGGAATAATTCTCCTCCCAGTATGTAATTGTGTAGACAACCGCGAGAATACCGGTGACTGACAGCAGTACAGGCGCCCATTTTGCCAGCAGTTCCTGAATATGCTCATGAGAGAAGATGCAGTATCCTACGAGAAACGCAAAGATGTAGATCCCATTTCGGTAGATCTCAATTACCGGGGTATTCAGGATCTGGGCACTGCCCCAGAGAGCAAACACCAGCAAGCACAGAACAACTATATTTGCCTTTCCGCCAAGCTGCCACAATGTATCTTTTCTGTCGATTTTGCGGATCAGAACCAACACCAGATCAGCCAAAAACAATTCATGGAGAAACCACAGAACACCGATGCCGGATAAACTCCAAATCAGGTATTTGGCAAAGCCGGGAATTGCGTTACTGTTGGTGCCGAACATATCCGCATACTGCCCGGTGACCCATCCGGAAGTCCAGCCAATAATTAAAATGATGGCGATGGAGGGAACAAGCTGTCTGCGGACTTTGGATTTCAGAAATTCTTTATTTGTCTGCTTTTGCAGAGAATATCGGGCGCAGATACCGGAAATCACAAACAGCGTCACCATGAACCAGGGATACAGCACATACAGCACCGCATCCAGCACCGGGATACCAGGGATGTCCACATTGGTGATAACTCCCACGCTGTTGAAAAGATAAAACACATGGTAAAGGATCACCAGCAGAACGATAGAATATCGCAGATTGTCAAGAAATGGCTTTCTCATTTTGCTTCACCCCGTAATTTCCTGTTGATATAATCGGTTTTTGCCTTGATGGAAAAGTAAATGCACACCCAAACAAGTGCATAGCCAACAAAGAAAATCGCCGTAAAAATGCCGATCCCAGTCCAATCTCTGGGAATCCAGCTATTGAGCAGATACATCAACAAATAGTCAAGATACAGTACACCGGCGTGGATCGCGATAGCAGAGGCCAGGGGGAGCCGTTCCATCTGATAGATAATGGTGATACCTGCGGCGATAAACGCCATCAGTGTCACGGTCAGGATACCCATGCAGACCTCACTAGGAGTAAAGCTGGCAGCTTCCCCGGTTGCACCGATGATGCCATAAACGATGGCAAGAATCACAGGGCCGCCCGAAGCTGCCATCAGCCCTCTTTTGACAAATTCAAACACATATTTCTTCATCGGTCATACCTCCTTTTGATTTCAGCAAAACAACGCCGGGACACATATTCTGTGTAGCCGCATTTGAACACCGCATCTACCGCGCCGCTGAAGGATGCGGCAAATCTTTCAATATGCTTTTCATTTGCAAGGGAACTTTTGTTGATACGGATAAATGTTGAGGGAAGCAGTTCTTCCAGTTCATACAGCCGCTGCTTCAACCGGTAGCGTTTGTTCCGGGCATCGATGGCATAGGTCTTTCCGTCCAATACCGTGATGCATTCGATATCGTCAAAGGAAAGCTGCTTCATTTCGTCATCAGAATAAGCGATAATGCGGTCTGAACCGGTATGCTGCATGACCAATGCTTCGATTTGCTCGGTCAGCGAAGAGCGTTCGTGGACCGTTACGGCCACTTCTTCCTCTTTGGTCTTGTCTATGATGAGTTTGAATTTCATCGGCACACCTCCAGTGCCCCAATCATAGCACAAAAAGATACGGATGTGTTGCAAAATGCGCTCATCGGTCATTTTGAGGGTCTAAGCGGTAGTAATAACACAGTACGAACTTTTTTCGGAGGTAGGATTTCGGATTGACAGGAGAAATCATAAGTGCTATATTTTTCTTATGAAGTGTCTGCACGAGCAGACCGGAAAGGAGCTTAAAAGTATGATTGTTCGCGAGGTCGAGACCTTCTAACTGAATATGGGCGTCTATAAAGATGGGGGTTCAGACCTCCTGATTTGGTGCGCCGTTTTTAAGTGACTTTCGGATATATGGTAACCGCAGGATGCAGCCATGGACGAGAGCTGCTTTGCTGCGGTATTTTTGCGCCCATTTTCAGTTTTAAACCTTAACAAAACAAAATTCAGAGGAATGACAAACATGAATATTATCAATTTTTTCGAGAATGAACATCAGGCAATGCTGATGGAAAAGATCAGCCAATGTGATTGGAGCGCCGCCCGGTTTCTGGTGGAACTGCTGCAAAAAGGTACTTTCCGAGAAACTCTGGGCGGCTGGGGCGAGCTGTATCTGCTGATGGATGGCGAGAATCTGGTGTCCTTCGCTACTTCCAGTGGTCAGGATGCGGTCCGGGACGAAAGCCTGACGCCTTGGATCGGTTTTGTATACACAGCGCCGGAGTATCGGGGCCACCGCCATGCGGGGAAGATTCTGACACATGCGGAAGTACAGGCCGCAAACCGTGGTTACAGTAAGATCTATATTGCCACCGATCATGTGGGTCTTTATGAAAAGTATGGCTATGTCTATCAGGAAAACCGCATCGACTGCTGGGGCAGCGATCAGCGGGTGCTGTATAAGAATTTGGAGGTTAAAATGAGAAGCATCAAATCTATGGAAGAAAAGTATCTGCTTCCCTCGCTGGAGCTGGTGGAAACCGTTTTTACTGAGCACTCCGATGCGGAAGAAGGAAAACTGGTCCGCCGCTTGGTAGAGGAGATCCGCAGCAAGCGGTTTTACCTGCCGGAACTGGAGCTGATCATGGTGGATGAAAATGATGAGGTTATCGGTTATGTGAATTTCGCCCGGTTCCACCTGGAGGGGCGCTACGAAAACGAACTGCTGCTCCTGTCCCCGGTGGCTGTGAAAACGCAGCTTCAGCGCCAACATATTTCCAAGGAGCTGATCGAATACGGCTTTGAAAGGGCAAAGGAAATGGGCTACAAAGCAGTCATCGTGGAGGGCAATCCCATGAATTACCGCAGCCGTGGCTTCGTTACCTCCGCTGACTACGGCATCACTGCTCATGAATCCGTGGGCCTACCCGCCCCGGAGTGCCTGATGGTTAAAGAACTGGTTCCCGGCGGTCTGGATGGGATCAAGGGAGTGGTTTCTTATGCTGACTACGATTGCCTTCGTTGAAACAAAGCGGCTGATTCTTCGCCGCTTCCGGGAGAGCGATTTACAGGATTTGCATGAATATCTGTCTGATCCCGAAGTGGTAGCCTTTGAGCCATACAAACCGCAGACCCTGGAAGAAGTCCGTGGGAATCTGGCATGGCGGATATCCACAGAGGAAATGATCGCCGTGGAGCTGAAAGAAACAGGCAAGCTGATCGGAAATGTGTATCTGGGCAAAAGGGATTTTGATTCTATAGAAATCGGGTTCGTTTTCAACGGCAAATATCAGCATCATGGTTATGCCGCGGAAAGCTGTGAGAAACTGATCGATCTTGCCTTTGCTGCCGGTGTACACAGAATCTATGCCGAATGTGATCCCGAAAATCAATGCTCCTGGCGGCTGCTGGAACGGCTTGGTTTTTCCAGGGAAGCGCACCTGCGGCAAAATGTGTACTTCTGGAAGGATGCAGAAGGTAATCCGATTTGGAAGGATACCTATGTTTATGCACGCTTGAATTCATGAAAAAATATGGAGGTTATGCATGGAAGTAAGAATGAACACCCTGACTCCTGAACTGTTTCTTGCCCTGTACCAGTCCGTTGGTTGGGAACCGCCGTGTATCGAGCAGGTAAGAACCGCACTAAAAAATACCATTGCAACCTTCACCTGTTACGATGGGGACCGGCCTGTGGGAATGGTCAGAGTGATCGGTGATGGTGGGATGTCTTTCTACATCAAGGATTTCGCAGTAGTCCCTGCCTATCAGGGGAAAGGCATCGGAAAACAGCTCATGATGGCATTGGAGCAATTTGTAAAAGAATGTAAGCCCTTGGATTGGGCGGTCAGTCTGGAACTGATCAGCTCCAAAGAAGCAGTCAATTTCTATAAGAAATACGGATTTGAAGAACGCCCCTGCGATTGGGACGGCCCGGGAATGTTCAAAATGATTCGGTAAGCAGCCGATCCACGCCACAAAAAACGCTTGAATTTACGAACACTTGTGCTATAATTGTGTTATCGAAAATTTAATTTGACGGAGGATACAAAAAATGAGACTTGACGGTTTCGGTTTGTTTGTGGACGATATGCCCACCATGGTTCGATTTTACCGTGATGTTCTGGGATTTGAAATCAAAGAGGGCGAAGATGCAATCAATGTTTACCTGATCAAGGATGGTACCCTCTTTATGCTGTACGAGCGGAAGAATTTTGAGAAAATGACCAGCCGGAAGTATGAGTATCTGAAAGGCTTAAATGGTCATTTTGAGATTGCGCTGTATGTGGATACCTTCGAGGAAGTGGATGCTCAATATGAAAACGCAATCGCTAAGGGTGCCCAGTCCGTACTGGAGCCTGTCACGGAGCCTTGGGGTCAGCGAACCTGCTATATCGCAGACCCGGAAGGGAATCTGATCGAGATTGGCTCCTTCAATCGTCCCTTTGAGAGCAAAACCGATTTTAATGGGGTGGCATGATGCGAAGAATCCTTGTAACCGGTGGCACGGTTTTTGTCAGCCGTTATGTTGCTAATTACTTCGCTCAAAAAGGCGACGATGTGTATGTCCTGAACCGCAATTCCAAGCCGCAGCTTCCCAATGTGACTCTGATTGAGGGTGATCGGAATGATTTGGGTGAGAAGCTGAAAGGCTATGAATTTGACGCTGTGCTGGACATCACTGCCTACACCAGGGAGCATGTGGAGAACCTGGTGAATGCACTGGGCAAATTCGGAGATTACATCATGGTTTCATCTTCCGCTGTTTACCCAGAAACCAATCCCCAGCCTTTTACGGAAGATCAGATCTGCGGCCCCAACATCCATTGGGGTGCCTATGGCACCAACAAGCTGGCGGCGGAGGAATATCTGCGGCAGGCGGTTCCAAATGCCTACATCCTGCGCCCGCCCTATCTCTACGGCCCCATGCAGAATGTTTACCGGGAGCCTTTTGTCTTTGAGTGCGCAGAAAGCTCGCGGAAATTCTATATCCCCGGCGATGGCAGCATGAAGATGCAGTTCTTCCATGTGGAGGATCTGTGCCGCTTTATCGAGATCCTGCTGGATAAGCACCCGAAGGAACGGATCTACAATGTAGGCAACCCCGACGCTATGACCATCTCTGAATGGGTCAAGCTCTGCTATGACGCAGTAGGCGCAGATCTGGAAACCGTAAGCGTGGAGGGACACCCCCAGCGAGCCTATTTCTGCTTCCATGATTATGACTACTATCTGGATGTGACCAAGCAGATGA
>JAFOBK010000080.1 GCA_017381835.1 Oscillospiraceae bacterium
ATTGCGATGTTCGAGATGGCATATGGCGGCGGTACTGCTACTGCTCATGACGTGTTCATGGCCCTGCAGGAGATCCCGTACCTGATGAAGATCCATAAGATGCCTGAAGCGAAGATGCTGGTCGTGGAAGAGAACATGGCCAGAGCCTTGACGCTCAAGTGGAATGAGTATGACCTTGCGAAGGCGGTGAATTACTGATGGCAGCTCCCATCATGCTCTGTGACACTGCCGGCATGTCTAATGACCGCTGGCTGGAATGCCGCATGCACGGTCCGAAAGGTGACATTCCGTACACCGTGGGTGGCAGTGATGTGGCAGCCATTTTTGGCGTGTCGCCCTGGACGACTCCACTGGAGCTGTGGCTCATCAAGAAGGGTCGGATGAAAACGCCCAAAAAGATGAATGCAGATCAGCTTGCCATGGGCCATATGCTTGAACCAATTGCTGCGGAATGGTATGCCCGAAAATCAGGTAACCATGTTTACCAAGATACGGGACTGTATCAGCATGCGGACCATCCTTATGCTCTGGCCAATTTTGACCGGAAATATATCCGGGCATCAGATGGAGACGATGGAATTTTAGAGTGCAAGTCTTGTACTTACCACAAAGCTGATCACTGGGCAGACGGCGCGATTCCACTTTATTATGACTTTCAGCTCCGCTTCTACCTGTCCGTTGCTGATGTCCAGCATGGTGCCTATTCCTGCATTTGGGGCAATAACCCGGAGAATGATCTGGCTATGCCGGAGATCGAGCGGGATAGGGCAATGGAGGATATGATCTTTGAGCGGTTGGATGAGTGGATCTGGAGCCTTGAGAATGATAAGCCGCCTACGATGAGCGGTGTGGCATCCTCTCTGGCGATGGAATCCCTGGCCCGTATCTACGGAGCCAGTCAGCCCGGTCTTCCCACCATTGAATTTCCCAGAAAATACGAACGGTCGCTGCGGCAAATCGCAATGCTGCAGGGAAAGGTCAGAGACTGCGAAAGCGAAATTAAACTATATGAAAAGGAGATTGAAGCCCATTCGGTGCGAATTGCAGAGCTGATGAAGGAGCATGAACACGGTATCTTAACGACTACCACGGACAAGCTCCTCATCGACTTTGTGACAAAAAGAACCAAGCGGCCTGACTCAAAGGCGCTGAAGACCAAGTATCCGACGGTCTATGCAGATGTTATCAAAGAGTCTCAGAGTCGTAAGGTGAAAGTTTCGGTTCAACCGATATAACAAGGAGAATCTATATGCATAACATCTTTGAACTTTGCTGTGAAGGCTATGACAAACTTCTGGAACGTCAGTTCCAGAAACCTGACCGTACCAAGAAGAAGGTCTATATCTGCTCTCCCTTCAGTGATCCGGACCCGGACAAGCAACGGGATAATATGCGCCGTGCCAGACTCTATATGCTTTATGCCAATGAGCATATGGGCTATCTTGCCCGGGCACCACATGCGTATCTTCCTATGCTTGTATGCGATCGGATCCCGGCTGAGCGTGCGATGGCACTTCGTTTTGGCCTGGAACTTTTGGAAATGTCTGATATGCTGCTGGTTTGCGGTACCGAGCTGAGTAAGGGTATGAAAGGGGAGATCTCTCATGCTGCCAAGCTGGGGATCCCGATCATGACCTTTGATGATGACCTGTATATCCAGGTCCGCAAGCTCGTGACCAAGGCAGGCGCCTCCAAGCATTTGGTCAGCATGGACAGAAACCATACCATACTCGGTCTGGGACAAGCTCTCATTGTACCTGAGGAAGGCGGCGATGCTCATGCGTAGATTCTCTGAACCCGTGGACCTTAGATCCCGGAAAGAGATGACAGCATACCTCCAGAACCATTTTCGATACTCCACGATGAACTCCTGGAATGGAGCGGATTCATATGCCCACAATCTGAAGATCTACAAACTCGGTTTGTGTTCTGAGATTGAAGAGAAGATTTATGATCTGCTCAATTTCCAGGAGTTTTATGATTTCCTGCGGGAACTGATGGATGACTTTGCACGTCGCCATCAGTTCCGCTGGCAGGCGGGTATGAATGGACGAAGCGGCGGTTACCTGGTTCTCTACGAAGGAGAATTGAGACCTACAGGCTATCTGTCATTCTGTACTTGCTGCGGACAGCGGAATTACCGCACAGTGGAAGAAACCGGAAATGTGTGCGGGAAGTGCCGCAGGCCTGCGAGGGTGAACTATAAGCATACACCGATGCAGGCTGTGACTTTCCCGGGAAGAGGTGTGGATATGGATGAGGACTACGATGAGTGGCCCATAGAAGCGTTGCGCGACCGTGTCAGATTGGTACAGGACTTTGATCGCCTTGCCGATGAAATGGTCACACAGGCGATCCAGTTCGCCAAGGATTATGAAATTGAGGAGGTTGAGGTATGCATTCCCCAGACCCAGCGGGTTCTGGTTGCGAATAGATAAAAAGAGATAGTTTTTATCAGAGAGGAGTAAAATTGTGCTTTGTCAATTTGAAAAAGTGATCTTCCCGAGAGATGCTACGGCATCCGTGAATGGGTTCATGATCGCTGTGTACAAGCCCTGTGGGACTGTGCGTGACGCTGCTGGTCGTATGCTCGACAATTTCAAAGCTGTCGGATATTGTCTGCCGACCTCCAACAAGGTCAAGTACCGGATGGAGGGTAGATGGACGAAGAATGCCAAGCATGGTCTGCAGTATGAGGTTGAGCGGTACGAGGAAGTGATCACTCCCAGTAAGGAAGGTATCATTACTTATCTTGCTTCCGGGCAGATTAGAGGAATCGGTAAGAAAACTGCGGAAAAGATCTACGATACTTTCGGCTTAGAAACACTTGAAATCCTGGATAAGGAACCGAGAAAGCTGTTAAGTGTCCGTGGTATCAGCGAGAAGAAACTGAAGAAGATCATCGACTCATATCTTGCCAACCGTGGTGCCCGGGATGTAATCGCATTTTTGGCCCCTCATGGTGTGTCGCCGAACCGCGCGGTAAAGTTGTACCGGGAATATGGTGAGGAAACCATGGATATCGTCCGGAATCATCCTTACAGGCTTTGTGAGCTGGCGGGTATTGCGTTTCGGACGGCGGATAAGCTGGCAATGAGTATAGGCATCGATCCTCGTTCTCCGGAACGGGTAGATGAGGCCTTAATGTACACACTGACAGACGCCGAATCCAAAGGGCATTTATGTATGGAGAAGCATGACTTCCTGCGCAGTTGCTTGAAACTGCTGGATACTCAGGGGCTGAACGAAAATATGCTTGCCGCCCGAGCTGTCAAACTGATTCAGGATGAGCGGTTGGTTACCTATGGCGACAGTGCATTCCGGAGCATTACAGCAAGAGTGGAATCCAATCTGGCATATGAGATCGTCAAGAAGCTGGACGGGTACGTTCCGCCATATGATGACCTCGATAACGCCATCGCCGCAGAGGAGCGGAAGCTGAGATTCCGGCTGGCACCAGAACAGAAAGAAGCCATCAAGATGGCCCTGACATCCAAGTTCTGTGTCATCACAGGCGGTCCTGGTACTGGCAAGACAAGTGTTCAGAAGGCACTGCTGGATTTATACCGGGAACGCTTCCCGTCTGGCAAGATCGCCTGCTGCGCACCTACCGGAAAGGCTGCTCGACGGATGGAACATTCCACCGGGATTCCTGCTTCTACTGTGCATCATGCACTGGGCTTGCTTGCCAATGAAGACGGTCAGTATGGTGATCCTGAGACACTGGATGCCGATCTGATCCTCGTGGATGAAGTGTCCATGTTGGATGTTTACCTAGCGGAAAAACTTCTGAAAGCGACGCCACGCAACGCCAGACTGATCCTTGTAGGTGACAGCGATCAGCTTCCTTCTGTAGGACCTGGTGCAGTACTGAAGGAGATCATCGGCAGCG
>JAFOBK010000081.1 GCA_017381835.1 Oscillospiraceae bacterium
AGTCAGCGAACATGACCTCCTGGGCGATTGCCCAGTTTTCAGGGAAACGGCTGTAAATATCGCCTACCAGCTGCATGCCGTTCAGCTCAGCCACCACGCGGTGGGGCTTATGCTTCTTCACCAGTGCCTGCAGTTCCTTGGTGGTTACGGTCTGCTGGTCCAGCACTTCCAGGTATACATTCTGATGGGGATAGGTGGAGAAGTCATACTCCTCCTCGCCCTCTTCGAACACCAGCAGCAGCGTACGCTCGCCGGCATTGAAGCGGGGATCTTCCAGGGTTTCCTGGATGAATTTGGTCTTACCGGAATCCAGGAAGCCGGTAAACACATAAACGGGAATCTGAATCATAGGTTTTACCTCTTACAGACCAAACAGATACTGTATGCCATGCTCGTCCAGCTTGGAGCCGATGACGCAGAGCTTGCCGGTGGTATCGGCGCTGCCAGTACGCAGGTTCATCTCGCCGGGAACAAAGTCAAAGTGGATCCAGGAGCCGTCCTCAGCCGCCAGGATGCCCTTTGCTCGCAGAACCATACCGTAAGTGCCAAGATCCAGTTCTTCCAGAGCATCCCGCACAAAGTCCATGGTAAACTTTTTGTGGGTCTCAGTGCCCCAGGAAGTGAAGACTTCGTCGGCATGGTGATGATGGTGGTCATGGTCATGGCAGCCGCAGGTGCAATGCTCATCATGCTCATGGTGGTGATGATGTTCATGATCATGTTCGTGATCATGGCAACCGCAGTCACAATGCTCGTCATGGTCATGATGGTGATGCTCGTGGTCGTGATCGTGATGGTGATGCTCGTGATGGTGGTCATGGTCGTGGTCATGATCGTGGCAGCCACAGGTGCAATGCTCATCATGCTCATGGTGGTGATGGTGGTGCTGAGCAGCCTTCATCTCCGCAATAATCTTGGCGATGGTTGCGCCGCCTTCCATAGCCTCCTTCAGCTGCTCACCGGTGAGCTCACACCAGGGAGTGGTAACGATGGTAGCATTGGGATTATGCTCCTTCAGCATGGAAACAGCGGTATCCAGCTTCTTCTGCGGTACAGAATCAGTACGGGAGAGGATAATGCAGGCAGCTGTTTCCACCTGGTTATTATAGAACTCACCGAAGTTCTTCATATAGACCTTTACCTTATTAGCGTCAACAACCGCAACGGTGCTGCCCAGCTGGACATCTTCGCAGGTGACCTTCTCCACAGCGCCGATCACATCGGACAACTTGCCCACGCCGGAGGGCTCGATGATGATACGGTCGGGATGGTACTCGTCAATAACCTGAGTCAGCGCACGGCCGAAGTCGCCCACCAGGCTGCAGCAGATACAGCCGGAGTTCATCTCGGTAATATTGATGCCTGCCTCCTGCAGGAAGCCGCCGTCAATACCGATCTCACCGAACTCATTCTCAATCAGCACCAGCTTTTCGCCCTTATAGCCTTCGGAAATCATCTTCTTAATCAGGGTAGTCTTGCCGGCACCCAGGAAGCCGGAATAAATATCAATTTTCGTCATAGTTTTCACCTTTCATTTCTAGGCTTTCGTATTTTTCCCTAAAGAGTATTATAGCACGGTATACCCCCTATTTCTACCCATAAAATTTGTTTTTCTGAAAAAACAAATACGCAAGCCTTCGACAGAAACCCCTTGCATCTGCCTAAAGACTTGCGCTAAATTATCTTCGGCGGACATTCACCCTGAATGCGACACACCGCCACCGCCGCTGCGCACTCCCAACGCAGCGGCGGCATTTCTTTTATACCACCGGAATCAAAAGCATCTGGGTATCATCCAGTTCTGACTGCAACCCATTGGCCTCCTGAATGGCCAGTACGGTGGAACCGGTTTCTTTCGACAGCTCCCATAGGGATTTTCCTTCCGATCTTCTCAGGATCAGGCTGGGACGCATAGGATCCGGCTGCCGCAATTCCCCCAAATCCAGAGCGGTCACCATTGGGATCGGAGTATCGGAAATCATTTCCGCCACAACGCATGCATCATGGGACATCTGCGCTGCTCCGGATCCGAGCGTTCCCTGGGGTTTCCCTGCCGGCCACATGACAGCATCTACAAAAGTACCTTCCTCTACAGGCATGGTCAGTGACTGCTCCCAGTTTTGCATGCCGGTACGCAGATTGCCTTCCATGTCGACGACTTGATACTGAAACTGCCCAGGAAGTTCCACGGTTACTTCTCCTGCACCACCGCGGGTGTAGACCGGCTGGGGCAGGAACTGCATATCCACAAGGCGCATTCCCTCCATTGGGCTGTTTTTCTGAATATGGACGATTTGCTTTTTCCGCTCAAGAATACCCGGTAATTTCAAATCTTCCCGGATCGGATCTACGCTGCGGCGGGGAGAGTAGGCGTCCTCAACGACCTGCACCAGCGGCCGATGACTGATCCGATATTGACATACTAACCCGGCTTTTACTGAAAGGGTGTTGCCGTCGCTGTCTAACTCCAGTGCAGTGACACAGGGCCAGAGAATCGCTTCCCCATCGTCACCGTACTCCCCTTCCAGTTCACTGTACTGGGTAAAGGGCAGGTCAAAATCCCAACTATACTCCCCGCCATCTTCAGCAAGATAACAGATATGGAGCAGACCGTTGCCGCGAAAAA
Source organism: Oscillospiraceae bacterium (assembly GCA_017381835.1). The sequence continues at coordinate 2,627 of JAFOBK010000081.1, forward strand.
CCACTTTATCCCCCATCATTTTTTCCTCGGTGATCTCCGGCTGCAAATAATAGCGGGTAAGCTTTTCCAGTTTTGGCGCCGAGGGTGGGAGTGTCAGGCTTTCCTCAAGGTTAAAAGTTTTCTCCCCTGCTTCTGCCGGCAACTCCATTGGGTAGACTTTGGTCAGCAGCTGCACATCCTCAGGTATATTCTCCGGTTCATACAGGTCTTTGCTTCCCCGCTCCATGGCCCATCCTAGAATGGACACATTTGCTCTGACCATCATCTTCCTGGCAGACAGGCTTCTGGCATCTACACTGCGAAGCAGACACTGGGCAAAAATTGTTCCATCATGCTGTGTTTCCGGTAAATTCCAGCGCATCTGAAATGGCAGCCAGCTTTCCACACATTGGGGCTGACCGCCTTCTTCCGGCAGATACTGCACCCAGACCATGGTTCCACCGCTGACAGTCATTCCCTCAGATTGCCATTCTTTACTGCGCAGGATCACTTGCCCCCAGGCACCTATAATGCTGCCGATATCCGGCATGCCATCGCTGATTCGAAATTCCTGGGTCTGTTCCTGACTCTGCACCTCGCGCTTCAAAGTATGCAGGCAGGAGATTTCTTGTTTTGCAAACTGCAATTGCATGTGCATCACTCCTTTAGCTACTGCATTCTATGCACATGGGGACAAGATTATGCGTTAATGCCTGCGCAGGAGGCAGCCACCCAGGCCGATCAAAGCAAACCCGATCAGATGACAAACAAGTCCGCTTTCCAGCCAGGTGCCAATCAGCACACCCAAACCAAAAGCCAGCACACAGCATCCGTACAGCACATTCTGACGGCACATAAAAAACACCCCCTGCTTACTCTATGCAGGGGGTGTTTGATTATTAACCGCCGAGGTAGGCTTTTCTCACTTCATCAGACTGTGCCAGCTCAATGCCGGTACCGCTTAAGGTGATGCTGCCGGTCTCCATGACGTAAGCACGGTGGGCGATTTCCAGCGCCTTGCTTGCATTCTGCTCAACCAGCAAAATAGTGGTGCCGGACTCATTGAGCTCCTTAATGATGGAGAAGATCTGATCCACCAGAATAGGTGCCAGGCCCATGGAGGGTTCATCCAGCATGAGAAGCTTGGGATGAATCATCAACGCACGGGACATAGCCAGCATCTGCTGCTCACCACCGGAGAGAGTGCCCGCAATCTGATTGCGGCGCTCTGCCAGTCGGGGGAAGCGCTCATAGATAAATTCAAGGTCTTCCTTGAACTTCTGCTGATCTTTGACGGTGTAGGCACCCATCAGCAGGTTCTCATACACAGACAGTTCCTGGAAAATACGGCGACCTTCGGGAACCTGGGTCATACCCATGCCGACAATCTTATGGCAGGGGGTCTTGGTAATATCGTGGCCGTCAAAGATAACAGTACCGCTCTTCTTGGGAAGCAGACCAACCACGCTCTGCATCATAGTGGTCTTACCGGCGCCGTTGGCACCGATCAAAGAAACGATTTCGCCCTCGTTGACTTCAAAGCTGATACCCTTCAGTGCACAGATAACACCATAGTAAACTTCAAGATTCTTAACTTCCAATAATGCCATCGTGCTTATCCTCCGATATATGCCTTGATAACCTTGGGATCCTGCAGAACAGCCTTGGTATCGCCCTGGGACAGGACAGTGCCGAAGCTGAGGACGGTAAGCTCATCACACAGATCAGACACGAAGTTCATATCATGCTCGATCAGCAGGATGGTCATGTCAAACTCGTCCCGAATAAAGCGGATGGTGCGGGCCAGGTCTTCGGTTTCATGGGGGTTCATACCGGCTGCAGGCTCATCCAGCAGCAGGATCTTGGGGTTGGTTGCCAGGGCTCTTGCAATTTCCAGCTTACGCTGCTTACCATAAGGCAGATTGCAGGCCAGGCTGTTACGCTCATTTTCCAGATCGAAGATCCGCAGCAATTCCTTAGCCTTCTCCCGCATTTGCTTCTCTACCTTGAAATGCCGGGGCAGACGCAGGGCAGATTCCAGGAAGCTGCAGCGGTATTCAGGACGGTTATGCAGGCCGACCATAACATTACGGACAACAGTCATGTTATTGAAAAGACGAATATTCTGGAAGGTACGGGCAATGCCCTTCTGATTGATCTTATCAGGTCTGAGATTCTTCATCTCCTCACCATCCAGGAAGAAGGTGCCGTAAGTAGGCTTGTAGACGCAGGTCAGCAGGTTGAAGATGGTAGTCTTACCGGCGCCGTTGGGGCCGATCAGGCCGTAGATCTGATTCTTCTTAATACGGATATTTACATCCTGGGCAGCCTGCAGACCGCCAAAGGAGATGCCCAGGCCTTTGGTTTCCAAAACATACTCAGCCATCAGCGCTTTCCTCCTTTGTTTTTATCGGCAGACAGATTCTGAGGCTTCATATCCACAGACAGAATCTCATCCATGCTGATCTTGGTGGGAACCACATCCCACTTTGCCTCGTCATCATGAACATGGGCAGGGTCATTCTTGCTCTTGATGAGCTTCTTGCTGAGAACGCCCAAATTGTACTTATCACGGAAGCTCTTCAGAGCGGGTGCGTTATTATAAATAACAATGACGATCAGAATCAGCGCGTACAGCAGATTCTGCAAAACTGCCAGTTCACCAGTCAGGATGGTGGCCAACTTGGTGTTCAGGAAGGTAATCAGGGTAGCAGCCAGGATAGAGCCGTTGATATTACCCATGCCGCCCAAAACAACCATAACCAGGATTTCGATGGAGTAGTTATAGCCAAACTTCATGCTCTGCACGGTATAGTTGCTGTAGCTGTACAGAACGCCTGCAATACCTGCCAGCGCTGCGGACAGAATGAAGGTCATCAGCTTATACTTGGTGACATTGATACCGCTGGCACGGGCTGCAATCTCATTATCACGGATCGCGGTCACAGCTCTGCCGTGCTTGGAACGGATGTAGTTCTGCACGAGCATCAGAGTCAGCAGAACCAGCAACAGTGCCAGGATGTACAGATAGTTCTTGTCAAAGCGGGGGGTATCCAGGCCGAGAGAACCGCCGAAGGATGCATCAGAAGAGTTCTGGAACAGGGACTTGACGATCTCGCCGAAGGCCAGAGTGACGATTGCCAGGTAGTCACCGCGGAGTCTCAGAGCGGGAATACCGATGATCACACCGCACAGAGCTGCGGCAGCACAGCCAACCACCAGTGCAATCAGGAAAGCCAAAATGCCGTTGCCCAGCACGGGAACCAGCAGAACGGAAATCTTACCGCCCAGGTAAGCACCCACGCACATAAAACCGGCATGGCCCAGGGAAAGTTCGCCCAGGAAACCGACAACCAAGGACAGAGAAACTGCCAGGATGATGCTGATGGCGATCTTCTCCACCAGGAACACCAGAGAATTGTCAAAGCGGCCGCCGGCAATGGAGATAATACCCATGACCAGAGTGATCAGGCCAATGACCATATAGTTGATGTAATGACCCAGCTTAAATTTACCGATTCTCATACTTTCTCCCTCCGTTTCTTTCCAAGGAAGCCGGTAGGTCTGACCAACAGAATGATGATCAGGACGGAGAATTCGATGGCATCCGTGTAAGGTGCGATTGCGGTGATCTTATAAGAAATGCACTCCACAATACCCAGCAGAATGCCGCCCAGCATAGCGCCGGGAATAGAGCCGATACCGCCGATAACCGCTGCGGTGAAGGCCTTGATACCGGGCATTGCGCCCAGAGTATTGGAAATACTGGGAGACTTCAGCAGGTAGAAAAGGCCTGCCAGAGCTGCCAGCGCGGAGCCGATAGCGAAAGTGATGGTGATAATGCCGTTGACATTGATGCCCATCAGCTGAGCAGCGCTCTTATCTTCAGAAACAGCGATCATAGCACGGCCCAGACGGGTGAACTTGACAAACAGCGTCAGAGCGGTCATGACAACGGTTGCCACAGCCAAAGTGACCAGTGCGGAAATCTGCACGGTGGCACCCATGAACTTGACAGCGCCAAACTCATAAACCGTCACCATCTTGGGGGCAGAACCGAAAATGATCTGTGCCAGGCTCTGCAGCAGGTAGCTGACACCAATGGCGGTAATCAGAACTGCCAAAGGAGATGCGCCACGCAGAGGCTTATAAGCAACCTTCTCAATACATACACCCAGGATCACACAACCTACGCAGGCGATGAGAATTGCCAGCAGGGGGTTGCCGGTGGCCATGAACACATAAATCATGTAGCCGCCGACCATGATGATATCACCATGGGCAAAGTTCAGCATTTTTGCAATGCCGTAGACCATGGTATAGCCCAGAGCGATCATGGCGTAAATACCGCCAAGGCTCAGGCCATTTATCAAGGTAGATAAAATCTCTTCCATAATAAATCCCAACTTTTTCTAAATTTCTAAGGTATCTGACCGAAGATCAGACGCCCTTTGCAGGGTACCTGTAAAAACCCGTTTTTGAAGGAAAGCCCGAAAGCGGGCTTTTAGCAGTACCCTAAAAGAATGCGATGACTGCACATGCCGGTTTTAGGGCCGGCATGTGCAGTTTTTGCTTACTTTTCAGATATAAAATTAGCCGACTTCCTTGATCACGTACTGGATAGCGGTCTTATTGACGTAACCGGTGGATTCCCAGGTGATGCTATCGCCGGTAACAGCGTTGGTGACGGTGTAGCCGCCCTCAAACTGAGCCTTCATGATCTCGCACAGGTCAGCAGCGCTGATGTCGACAGGAATATCAGCACCCTCGTCGATTGCCTTCTTCATAGCGCCGTAGATTGCGTAAACGCAGTCATAAGCGGAAGCGCCGAACTGGTTCAGGGTATCTGCGCCGTAAGTAGCAACATACTTGTCGATGAAGTCCTTTGCAACACCGGACTCAGCCTTGGAGTTGAAGTGGGACAGCATGGTAACAGCCTGAGGAATGGAAGTGATATCGAAGCCTTCTGCGCTGTCGATGCCGTCAAAGCCGTCGCAGCCGTAGTAAACAGCGTCAGCGGGCATGATGTCCTTAGCCTGGGTCATGAAGATGGATGCGGGGGTGTAGTAGATGGGCATGAAGACGAACTTGCAGTCCTTCAGAGTGTCGATCTGAACGCTGAAGTCGGTTTCGTTTGCTGCGGAGAAGGAAGTCTCAACAACGGTAACGGAAGCATCCAGGTTAGCCTTGAACTGCTCGTAGATACCGTTGGAGTAGGGATCGTCGGACTTGTAGAAGACGCCGATGGTCTGGCCAGCGAAGTTCTGGTTGATGAAGTCAGCAGCAACCTTACCCTGGTTGCCGTCAGCGAAGCACATCTGGTAACCGTTGGCAAACTCGGGGATCTCATCGCCGGATGCGGAGGGAGTCAGGAAGAACACGTTATCATCATTTGCCAGGTTCTTGAACTCCATACCGGGAGCGGTAGTAACGGTACCC
>JAFOBK010000082.1 GCA_017381835.1 Oscillospiraceae bacterium
ACGTCTGCGTCGGGAATTCATGCCCGAGGATCCCAAGGCCGGTATGATCCAGGCCTTCCTGGACAGCTACACCGGAAAGCACGTATGCACCCAGCTGCTGTACAAGGATGCGCTGAAGAACGAGTTCAGCAAGCCTAAGGACTGGGAACTGAAGGAGATCGGCGACATCATGAACAACTCTGTCACCGGCTGGCAGAAGTGCAAAAATCAGCGGTATGCGGAGTACGGCACTCAGCGTTCCTGGTGCCGAATTCCCAAGGAAGAACCTGTGATGGAACAGTTGGAATTTCCGGTAATCGACGATGCCGATATCCCGGCAGAATGGGAATAAGGGTTAACCGACGTTCACAAGAAAATCCCACAACCCCGGAACTTATCCAAACTCTGTCCAGGAAATACGGCAGTATTTCACATTAACTTTTCTATTTTTGAACTTGTTAACAGGGGTATAGAGAAAGACCGATTCGGCACGCTATCCGAAACAGGTCTTTCGGTGCTCGTTCACACTTCCTGTTAACACCCGAAGGAGGTTTTCTATGAATACATCACCGCCCAGGGCGGAATACTTACCCATCGACAAGCTGAGGCCCTTTGATGGTCATCCCTTCCAGGTGAAGGACGATGCCGAAATGGATCAGCTTGTTTTCAGTGTCCTGACGCAAGGTTTGCTGACACCCATCACAGTGCGGGCCACCGATACAGATGAATACGAAGTGATCTCCGGTCACCGGAGACTGCGGGCATGCCAAAAGGCAGGAATCGAAACGGTTCCTGCCTTAATTTATTCCATGGATCGGGATGCAGCTATCATCGCACTGGTGGACAGCAACCTGCACCGGGAGCATCTGCTGCCCAGTGAGAAAGCCCATGCTTACAAAATGAAGATGGATGCTATCAGCCATCAAGGTGCTTCGTGCCAACTTGGCACGAAGTTAAGATCTGATGAAATTATCGGATCTTCTACTGGTGAAAGTGCACGCCAGGTTCAGCGCTACATTCGGCTGACCAATCTGATTCCGGATATCCTGCAGATGGTGGACCAGGGCAGGATTGCTCTAACGCCTGCCGTGGAGCTTTCCTATCTCACGGAATCCGAGCAGCAGGATCTGCTTGAGACTATGGAAAGCGAGGACTGCACCCCCTCGCTTTCCCAGTCCCAGCAACTGAAGAAATTGAGCCAGTCAGGAGAGCTGGACATGGACCGGATCTTTGAACTGATGCGACAGCCCAAAGCCAATCAGGAAGAGAAACTGCGGTTTGATATGAAAGACATCCGCCGTTACTTCCCGAAAAATTATAGCACAGAGAAAATCCAGCAGACAATTCTGCGGCTTCTTGAAAAATACGAACGAAATTGGAGGAGAAATCGAGATGAACGATAACATTATGGATATGAACGTTATGAACATGAAGCAGACCGTTGAGCGCGCCAAGGCCAGCGGCATCAACATCAGCGAGTACACCCTGCGCCGGGCGATCCGCATGAAGGAACTTCCCTGCAAGGTCATTGGCCGAACCTATCTGATCCACTGGGATAGCTTCCTGCGCTGGATCAGCTGCGAACAGTAAGTCCACACATTTGTCACCCACTGGCTCACGGCTTATGATAGCCGTGAGCCAGTTTCAAAGAAAGGAGAGTTTTATTTATGGCATACATTCAAGCAAGATTGAACAGAAAGGGCGAGTTGCTGCACTACCGCCTGTTCGTTTCCGACGGTCTGGATTGGACCGGCAGGCAGCGCCGCAGATATAAAATCTGGACTCCCGATAAACCCGGTATGAGCCAGAAGCAGATGGAGAAGGCTGCCTTGGCCGCCGCTATCAAATTTGAAGAAGAGATCCGCGCTGGATACGAAGTGGACAAACGAAAGAAGTTCCATGAGTACGCAGAATATGTAATGGATCTGAAGTCCCGCACCGGACTTTCCCCCACCACCATTGAGCGCTACCGCTCCATGCTGCCCCGGATCTATGACGGCATTGGTCACATGAAACTGACCGATATCCGACCCTATCATCTGAACGATCTTTACAAGCATCTGGCAGAAAACGGCATCCGGAACAAGGGTGCCATCGCCACCGCTAAGAAGGTTGTGAGAAAGAAAGTAGCCGCCCTGAAGTTACCCAAATGCGCAATCGTTAAGGAGGCAGGCTTCTCCCAGACGACGCTGAATGCCATCCTCAGAGGCGACTCTGTTACCTACGCAAACGCAGAAAAGCTGGCAACTTATCTGGGCTACTCCGTCTCCGAATTGTTTGTGGTGGAGGACAAGTTCAAGCCCCTGTCCGACAAAACGATTCTGGAGCATCACCGTCTGATCTCCATGATCATGGCGCTGGCAGAGAAAGAATTACTGGTCCCTTACAACCCCGCTGCCAAGGCAACACCTCCCAAGGTGTCCAAGAAGGAAGCTGACTACTTCCAGCCCGAGGAGGTTATGGAAATTGTAAAGGCATTGGAGGATGTCCCCATCAAGTGGAAGGCCATGGCCTACATCCTTATTGATACCGGCTGTCGCCGTGGTGAGCTGATGGGCCTGCAGTGGAGTAACGTAGATCTGGACAAGGGTATCATGATGATCAAGCAGGCATTGCTTTACACCAAGGCTAAGGGCATATACGTCGGCCCTCCCAAGACCGGCCGTCCCCGCGCCGTTTGCTTAGCGCCCGAAACTATCGCCGTGCTGAAGAAGTGGAAGACAGAGCAGCTTCGCACCAAGATCCGTCATGGTGACGTCTGGCAGGATACCGGATTCGTATTCACTAAAGATGATGGCTCTGCTATGCATCCCGACAGCATCACCGATTGGCTGAACAAATTCAGTGAAGCCAATGACCTTCCCCACATCCATCCCCA
>JAFOBK010000083.1 GCA_017381835.1 Oscillospiraceae bacterium
CTATCAAAATCACTTCCGGTCTGTTATTGATACGGAACGGAAGGATACTATTTCCAACGCCACGGCTGATGAGCATATTTGTGTTTTTTTCGGTGTGCAACCCTCCATCATATTCCGGAAAGAAACCCTGATTGGGAGCCACCAGACCGCCCACAAATGGCAAACGGAACTGTCCACCATGAGCATGGCCACTTAGGATCAGGTCAACGCCACTTTCCACATAAACATCAAACAACTCCGGTCTGTGTGAGAGCAATACAGTATAGCTGTCATCTTCACCATTCAGATCTTGTAGTTTGGATTCCATGACCGTTTCTGCATCACCGAACAGATAGTTAGTATCAAAGCTCGGATCATCAACACCAATCAGAACAATATGTTCGCTATCCTGTTCAAGTTCAATGCACTCATCTTCAAGAACAACCACGCCAAGCTCCGTCAAACCTTCTTTCAGCTCGTCATACTCGGAAACTCTTGCTTCATGGTTGCCGGTTACATAGTAACATGGAGCAACTTTCATAACTTCCTTTGCAAACTCCAAAGCAATCTCAACATTAGTATTGCGAGAGTCGATAAGGTCGCCGGTAATGGCAATCATTTCAGGCTCGGCGGAGCGCAGCATAGAAAGCAGTTTTTCATTATCTTCACCCATTTCCGCATTATGCAAATCGGAAACATGGGCAATGCTGTAGCCATCAAAGGCTTCAGGTAGCTTATCGCTCGTAATTGTGTATGTATTCAGTTCCAGCGCTGTGTTGCCCCAAGCAATCCAGACAATCAGTGCGACTAACAAGGCTGCAGCGACAGCAAAAATGGTGATTAACTTTTTCTTCTTTGCGGTCATGACTGCCCCTCCAAATATTCTTGAAAATTGGGAATTTCAGCGTTCTTTAGTTTCTGTTACATCATTCGTATGCAATCTGCGGTCACCAACGGCCACTGGTGCGGTGGTAAACGGCCACAGTGCGGTGCGTCAGCGGCCAGCCTGAGTTAGCCTTTTCAAGACGGTTTTGCGGTGGCGAGCGGCCAGTTTGCGGCCCGGCGGCCACCTATTCAAAGTAGTTGAAATTGCCCTCATAATAGTGGTATCCGCAACAGCGGAAATACACTATTTTAGGAGGGTAATGTATGTTGGATTACAAAGACATCATTACGAAACACTATGCCTTGGGCATGAGCGGCAGAAAGATCGCTGAGTCGCTCAAGGTCAGCAAGTCGGGAGTCAATGACTTCCTGCGGGCATTCCAGGAGTGTCCGGTGCTCAGCTATCCGTTGCCGGAGGGCATTACCAATTACGGTATTGCAGCCCTGGTCTACGGAAAAAGAACTGTTGAGCACAGCCGGGATCTCAGCTACGAGATGCCGGACTACGAGTCCGTGGAGAAGGAAATGTCTTCCCGGAAGAACATGACCCTGGTGGTGCTGTGGAATCGCTATTCCAAGCAGTGCCGTGACCGTGGCGTCAAGTTCTACTCTTACCGGCAGTTCTGTGAGAACTACGCCAAGTGGTGCGAGGAAAACAAGGAGTCCCTTCATTTCAATGCCGTCATTGGCCAGAAGATGGAGGTTGACTTCGCCGGAAAGACCTTCCAGATGGTAGATCATCTGACCGGCGAGGTCATGACCATCGTGGTTTTTGTAGCGGTACTGCCGTATTCCCAGTACATCTATGCGGAGGGCATGGTCTCCACCAAGGAGCCGCAGTGGATCGCTGTCAACAACAATGCTTTGCAGTATTTTGGCGGTGTCCCGGCCATTGTGGTCTGTGACAACTGCAAGCAGGCCGTCATTGCCAATAAAGACTGGATCGACCCGGAGCTGAACAGGGACTACGCAGAGTGGGCAGAGTACAACCACACCGTCATTCTTCCTGCCAAGGTGAAGAAGCCCAAGTACAAGAGTTCCGTGGAAAATGCCGTGGGCATTCTGGAAAAGGGATTCTTCCATGACATGGAGGAAATGGACTATTTCAGTCTGGAACAGTTCAACCGGGATCTCTGGAAGCATCTGGACGAACTCAACAGCGCTCCGTTTACCAAGAAGCCCCACAGCCGCCGCTACTACTGGGACGAGGAACGCCGGGAGCTTATGCCGCTGCCGCCTGTCCCTTACGAATATATGGAACGGCGGACGGCAAAGGTGTCCTCTGACTACCATGTCCGCTTTGACAACGCTTATTACAGCGTAGACCGTGCATATCTGCACAGAGAAGTACTTATCCGGGCATCTGCCACTACGGTGAAGATCTTCTCCAAGGAGGGCGAGTTCATCTGTGAGTGGCCCAGAGCCACGGTAAAGAGCCAGTGGTCTACAGATCCGAACCATCTTCCGGCTAATTTCAAGGAAATGTCCGAATGGAACGGCACTTATTTTACCCGTAAAGCCATGACTGTTGGCCCCAACACCGGCGAGGTCATTAAGCGCATCCTTGCCAGTCGGAAGCTGGAGGTACAGACCTACCGGATGTGCCAGGGTGTCCTGGGCTTCACCAAGAAGTACAGCAAGCAGGCACTGGAAGAAACCTGCCGCCAGGCATTGGAACTGGGCAAGCCGAATTACAGCTTTATTAAGAACTCCATCCAGCTCATTGCTGAGGATCTGGGCGTTGCCGGTTACAACACTGCTGTCAATGACGAGCGTAACAAGGGTGCCTTTGTCATGGGTGCTGAGTCCATGGATATTGAACGCCTCCTGTCCCGTAGCCAGAGTCTGGCCCAGGGTAAAGGCAAGGGAGGTGGCAAGTGATGCGCACCGGAAAAGAGCTTTTTAACACCTTGCTGGTAGAGCTGAATGAGATGGGGTTGCCCGGCATGTCTTCCACTTTGGACGAAATGTACCGGTCTCCCAAGTTTCTGGAACTCGATCCGCTGACTGCTATTGCCAATCTCGTACACCCCGAATATGTGAAGAAAGTAAACAAGCGTATCCAGAGCCGTCTGCGCAGTGCCCATCTGCGTGGATGCCCCCAGGAACTCTCCAATTGCGTGGATTCCGGCGACCGGGAGTATTTGCCCCGTGGCATTACCGGAATGCTGTCCACACTGGATTTTATTGACGAAGGCATGAATGTCTGCATTCTGGGTCCCTCTGACAGCGGTAAGTCTTATCTGGCCAAAGCAATTGGCATTGTGGCCTGCAACACCTACAAGGTGGAGTACCACCACTGCGAGACGCTGCTGGAGGAGATGGTAGCCCTCAAGGCTGCGGATTACTCCAAGTACCAGAAACGAATGAAGAAGACCTGCGGAACCGCTCTGCTGATTCTGGACGACTTTCTGCTGCACACCATTACGGATGAGCGTGAGGTGAAGGTTCTCTTTGAAATTCTGGAGAAGCGCAGTGAAATTAACCTGAGCACTATTATCTGTTCCCAGCGGGAACCGGCCAGTTGGAGTTCTATGATCCTCAACGATGAGGTGTCCTCCAACGCCATTATGAAGCGTGCCACACGGCACTACACTGTAGTAATTAAACCCTTGAATAACGGCTGATTTACCCGGCCGTTTTTAGACCGCACGGCGGCCGTTGGTCACCGCACCAGCGGCCGTTCGCCGCCGCAGAATGCAACCCGGCAAGTGCTCCTATAAACCACCTTCAATTATTTCTTAATACAAGTGAAACAAAAAAGTAAGGGTGCTATCAAATGAATCATCCTAAATCCAAATGAAAGAAGGTGCATCCAGATGGATGACAAATTGCTGACCTGCACAGAGGTGCAGGCAATTCTGCGGATCAGCAAGTCTAAGCTCTATCGGCTGATCCACAAAGAAAAACTGTCGGTAATACGGTTAGGTAGTACATTCCGTATCCGGCAGTCTGAGCTTGAAAAGTTTTTGAAAAACAATGAAAAAATAATAGGAGGAACTAGAGATGATTATTAAAGACAAAAAAATCAAATTTGAAGCTTTAGAAGCTATTTCCAACTCAAAGGATTGTTCGTACTACC
>JAFOBK010000084.1 GCA_017381835.1 Oscillospiraceae bacterium
AATTGCATATCCTGCGCCCATATTCTGTGCAGAGAAGTTGGAAATGCCATTTCCTATGGTGGTGAAGGATGTGATAACCAGATTATTCAGCTTAACTGCCGCCGAGTAGCCTGCTATAACACCGGAGCCATAGGGATTGATGATCCCCTGAATCATGATGTTACCAATGGAAATAAACAGTTGCTGAAGCATGCTTGGAACAGCAATGACAGTGAACTTTTTCAGTGTATTCAAAGAGAAAACGGAAAAAGCCTCAGATGGAATCCGGATAACTTTTTTCAATACCAGTACGATTGAGAGTATGCAGCTGATACTCTGGCAAATCAGTGTGGCCCAGGCAACACCGGGGACACCCATGGAGAATACTGTAACAAACAGGATATCCATTCCGATATTGGCAAGAGAAGAAAAAGCCAGAAAAAAGAACGGTGTCTTGGAATCACCGAGAGCTGTGAAGATGCCTGTGGCAACGTTATAGAAAAAGACAAAGGGTAAATTCAGAATATAGATTTTTAGATAGGCTTTGCAGTCCGAGAATACGTTTTCCGGCGTTTTGATCCATTGAAGAAGGGAATCAAGGCTTATGGTTCCAAACAGCATCAACGTCAAACACAGTGCGGCAGCGGCAATGAGGGATGTAAATACAGCAGTTTTCATTTCTCCATACTGTCTGGCACCATATTTCTGTGCCGCAATTACGGAGCAGCCGATATTGCATCCAAAAGATACTGCCAGAAACAGCAATGTCACTTCGTATGCATTTCCTACCGCTGCCAAAGCATTTTCACCGATGAATTGACCGGCGACCAGGCTGTCAGCAATATTATATAATTGCTGAAATACAATGCTGCCGAACATAGGCAGGCAAAAACGCCACAAGATGCTGCCGGGGCTGCCTACAGTTAAATCTCTGACCATGGTAATTCCTCCAGTCCGGAAGGAAATACTTCCATGGTTTCCATTTTGAACCGGTTGGCACGATGCAGCCTATCGATTCTTTCTCGGATAGCAGGATCTTCGCAATAGCCCTCACGGATGTATCGATCCAGAACGGCATAGGAAAAACCCAGTTTTTGTTCATCTGTCGTACCGCACAGACCGTCAGAAGGTGTCTTTCCAATCAGGTTTTCCGGCAATCCCAGATTTCTTCCGATGGCTTTAACTTCCTGAACAGTCAGCTTTCCAAGAAGGGAGACATCACCTGCGCTGTCACCATACCGTGTGGAATATCCCACCCAGTCCTCAGACAGATTACAGGTATTGATGACACGCCCGTTCATGGACTGGGATACTGCATAAAGCGCAGCCATGCGGATCCTGGGCGGAAGATTGATGGTAGTCTGCGAAGTGGGAGTGATTTCGGATTCCGTTAATTGCTGCCGGATGGCGGTTACCGCGCCTTCGATGTTCACGATCACACTGCGAATTCCCAGATGCGAAACCAATTGATAGCTGTCCGGAATATCTCTTTGACTTCCGTTTGGCATCAAAACACCGATAACATGGTCTCTGCCAAGTGCTGCTGCACATAGTGCCGCACACACAGAACTGTCCTTTCCGCCAGATATGCCAATAACGGCATTACATCCTCGACCATTTTTCCAGAACCATGCCCGGATCCAGTGGATCAGGGCATTTGTCATTGCCTCAGCATGAAAAGTCATAATATCCTCCTTTACGCATCAATAGTGGAGATCCCCAGTGTCAGCTCCTCCAGCACATCCAGCAGCACCCGGACGGTATCCAGAGCTGTGAGCATCGTTACACCATTTTCCACAGCACACCGGCGGATCTGGCTGGAGCCTGTGTGAACATCTTCACTGCGGACGTCCATGGTGTTGATGACATAGCTCACATAACCGGAACGGATGGAATCCAGAATTTCCGTTGAACCATCATCTACCTTGGCACGTATCCGGGTTTTGATCCCGTTTTGCCGCAGGAAAACCGCAGTACCAATCGTTGCCTCGATGTTAAAGCCAAGCTGATAAAAGCGGCGGAGTAGGGGAAGCGCTTCTTCCTTATCCTCATCGGAAATCGTGGCAAGCACGGTACCATAGTTTTGCAGCTTCATGCCGGAAGCCTGCAATGCTTTATACAGGGCCCGGGTAAGGGATTTGTCGTAACCAATTGCCTCACCGGTGGATTTCATTTCCGGAGACAGGTAGGCATCCAGTCCCCGGAGCTTTGAGAAGGAAAAAGCAGGGGCTTTTGCGAAGAAACGATTCTTTTCCGCGGGATACAGGTCATAGATGCCTTGTTCCTTCAGCGCTTTTCCAAGGGCAACCAGGGTAGCGATATCCGCAAGGGGATATCCGGTGGCTTTGCTCAGGAAGGGGACAGTGCGGGAGGAACGGGGATTGACTTCAATGATGTATACATTGTCACTGCTGTCAACGATGAACTGAATGTTGAATAATCCCTGGATTCCAATGGCAGGCCCCAGCTTCTTTGCGTATTGAAGAATGATCCCTTTGACTTTGTTGGAGATTGAGAAGGAAGGATAGACGGAAATGGAATCGCCGGAGTGAACACCGGTACGTTCTACCAGCTCCATGATACCGGGAACGAATACATCCTTGCCGTCACAGATGGCATCGATCTCCACTTCCTTGCCCCGGATGTACTTATCCACCAGCACCGGTTTCTCCTCGTCGATCTCAACCGCAGTACGCAGATAATGCCGAAGCTGTGCTTCGTTGGAGACGATCTGCATGGCCCGTCCTCCAAGAACGAAGCTGGGACGAACCAGAACCGGGTAACCGATTTCCTTTGCGGCAGAAATGCCGGCTTCTATGCAGGTAACGGCTTTTCCGGGAGGCTGCGGAATGTTCAACTGGAGCAGCAGTTTTTCAAAGGCATCCCGGTTTTCTGCCTTTTCAATGGCGGCGCAGTCGGTTCCGATGAGTGTGATCCCCAAATCGTGCAGCGGTTGGGCCAGATTGACGGCTGTCTGTCCACCAAGGGAAGCAATGACACCTTCCGGCTGCTCCAGAGATACGATATTATAGACATCCTCCACGGTCAGCGGCTCAAAATAGAGCTTGTCGGAGCAGGTGTAGTCTGTGGAAACGGTTTCCGGGTTGTTATTGATAATGATGGCTTCATACCCGGCTTTTTGGATGGTTTGCACGGCATGAACGGTGGAATAATCAAATTCCACGCCTTGTCCAATGCGAATTGGGCCGGAGCCAAGGACAATGACCTTTTTGCGCTTTGAAACGACAGACTCATTC
>JAFOBK010000085.1 GCA_017381835.1 Oscillospiraceae bacterium
ATAGAAGCGTAAATCCCCGGTTCGAAAACCGGGGATTTTTCATGCCCTGTGAAAGCAAAACTATTTCAAGGGATAAAAATACCACCATATGTTGTGGTGAGATGCGGTGGCATTTCCACAACATATGGTGGTCGAGAATCAGGATTTAGCTTTGCAGCCGTTTTCAGCGTCACAAACGAGGTAGGCATCGATAAAAACATTTCTGTCGGCTGCAAAGGCAAATGCATCACTTAAGGGTAATGTCACCCACTTTTTTCAACAAGAGTTGAAAATCAGTTGCAGGTCAGTTGACAATACCGTGCTATGATCCCACCACAACAGGAAAGGAAGGTATTATTATGATGATGAAGGTCAAAATTACCTGTGATTCAACCTGCGATCTCAGCCCGGAATTGTATGTGCGTTACGGTGTTTCCGTGATTCCCCTGTGTGTGGCACTGGGAGACCGTCTCTGTAAGGACGGGGTGGATGTAGCGCCGGAAGAATTATTTTCCTATGTGGAAGAAACCGGACAGCTGCCCACCACCTCTGCCATTTCCGTGGGAGAATACACGGATTTCTTCCGCCCTCTGGTCGAGAATGGCTATGAAGTCGTACATATCAACCTGTCTTCTGAACTGTCCTCCAGCCACCGGAATGCCTGTCTTGCGGCACAGGAGGTGGGAAATGTACATATTATCGATTCCCGCAGTCTCTCCACCGGCTCCGGACATCTGGTGATTTTAGCGGCAGAGCTGGCTTCTGCCGGTTATGACGGCGCCTATATCGCCAAGGCGCTGGATGAAATGAAAAGAAATCTGGATGTGAGCTTCGTTCTGCAGACACTGGATTACCTGCATAAGGGCGGACGCTGCAATGGTATTGCCCGGTTTGGTGCCAATATGCTGAAGCTTCGCCCGGAAATCGTCATGGAGAATGGCACACTGCATGTTGGCAGGCTCTACCGGGGATCTATGGAAAAATCCATTCTGGATTATGTCCGGGGCCGGCTGGAAGGTGCCGGTCAGGTGAATTATGACCGGATCTTTGTGACCCACTCCGGAGTTCCTAAGGAAATTGTCGATCAGGTCATTGCGCTGGTAAAAGAACTGCACCCCTTCGGGGAAGTTATCGAGACGGCGGCCGGAAGCACCATTTCCTGCCACTGCGGCCCTTGCTGCCTGGGTGTGCTATTTTTCCGAAAGTGAGGGCAGCATGCTGAAAGAGAGAATCATAACCGGCGCTGGCCTGACCTGCGCCATTGCCGCTGTATTGCTGTTATCCAGCCACATCTGGTTTCTGAAAGCCGTGTCCGCAATGCTCAGCATCATCGCAGCTTGGGAATTGTGCCGGGCAGGCGGATATCTGCAGCAGAAGGCATTTTTGTGGGGCACACTGACCGCCGCTGTATTTTTCGCACTTCTTGGAACTGCCGCGCCAGCAGGCGTGGTGCTGCTGCTTGCCCTTACCGCTGCGGTCTTCCTGATATGTCAGGTGCAAAACCTGAAGAAGATGCCGAAAAGAATCATCCTTCTCACTTCGACCGCAAGCGCTTATTTTTTTGGCCTTCTGGCCTCACTTCGGGAACAGGCCCAGGGCTTTTGTCTGCTTTCCATGGTGATTCTGATTCCGGTGCTTACGGATGTAGGCGCATTCCTATTGGGAACCCGGTTCGGAAAGCACAAGCTCGCTCCCATCGTCAGCCCCCATAAGACCTGGGAAGGCTCCGCCGGCGGAACAGCCTGCGCAGTCGCATTGCTGGCAGCCGCAGCGTGGATTCTGCGGCGAAGCGGAATCGTGTCTGTGCGGATGCCTTATCTGACAGTTTATCTGCTGATAGCATCCTGCCTTTCCCAGTTGGGCGACCTGACCTTTTCCGCCATTAAGCGAATCGCCGGAATCAAGGACTACGGAACCCTGCTTCCGGGACACGGCGGAATTCTGGACCGTTTCGACAGTCTGGTGTTTGTGATTCCCTTTACCGTGTTTGTAACCCGATGTTTTGGCCCTCTGGTTTCCTAAGGGTCCTGAATACCGCAGGAGGTGCAAACTGTGAAGGTGAAATTTCTGATGCGCGCAGCCCGCAGAACTTTTTCCAATACGGTGGAGCATGAGATTGGAAAAAGCGCCGCTGCACTGACCTACTATCTTCTCTTTGCCATGTTTCCCATACTGATTTTTATCAACAGCCTTTTGGGTATGCTGAATTGGAATGTGACAGCCATTTCCAATGTCCTGCTTCCGGTTCTGCCAAGGGAGGTTGTCTCCATGCTGGAGGCCTATCTGACCTATATCCGTGGGGAATCCAGTTCCGTTTTGCTCTGGTTCTCCCTGGCGTTTTCCGTTTGGTTTCCCCTCCGGGCGGTGAGAAGCCTTACCAACGATGTGCGCCTTGCTTATCAGCTTGGCAAGCCCGCAAATCCTGTGGGATATGCCCTTCGGCAGATGGTATTCACCCTTGTCTTTCTGGTGATCGTCACCCTGACACTTCTTCTGTGTGTCCTTGGCAGGCGGTTTCTTTCCGCCGCTGCGGGCTGGCTGAAGCTGGGGCAGCGCCTGAGGATACCGGCATCGGGTCTAGACCTCTGGCAGTATTTCCGGTTCCTGCTGCTGGGTGCTTTGATGTTTCTGATTCTGGTGCTGCTGTATACCGTTGCCCAGGATAGGCGGCCTCCCATCAGGACGCTGCTGCCGGGCATCACCCTTTCGCTGGTCTCCTGGCTGGTTATCAGCATTGGTTTTTCCGTGTATGTTGAGAATTTTGGAAAATATTCCATAGTCTATGGTGCTCTGGGTACCGTAATCGTTTTGCTGATCTGGCTGTACATGACATCCTTTCTCCTGATTCTGGGGGCTGAATTTAACGCCGCCCTGGCACAGGCAGGAGAATCCAGGCGC
>JAFOBK010000086.1 GCA_017381835.1 Oscillospiraceae bacterium
CCAGTGCCTTCAGCGCATCCAGATCGGTGTGCTTGGTTTCTGTGTACTGAGAGCGGATCTTCTCTACCATAAATTCCTTGTCTTTCATTTTGAAACTCCTTTGGATTCAGATTATGGCCATATTCTAATCAGGGGAGTTTTCCGAAATGCTTAAAAAATGTTTGAGAAATATTAATTTGTAAAAATACCGCACAGCGAAAAACACCCGTCCTATGGCAGAATCTGCCGAGGACGGGTGTTTGCTTGTTTTATCGCAGAGGCAGGGCCGTTTCAACAATCCGGAGAAGCCTTGCTGCAGTCAGTAGGTTTTACATTACAATAAAGGTACAGCCGCCGGGCGCGACCTTCACTTGACCGGTGACGGTTACACCGCTCAGATCGGGAAGTTCGTCATTTTCGTCCGGGAGCAGCTCCTTGCCATTGAGAGAAATGGTGCGGCTGCGCATGCCGTTGGTACCGGTGAGAGCATAGACGGTTGCTTCGCCGGGCAGCTCCACCGTGGTGGTTTCGGTCATGGAGTTATTGATCACCACATAAGCCTTGCCTTCCTTGCCGTCTCTGCGGGAGTGACAGTAAACATGGGCGCCTTCGCGGATGGGCTCGCTGGAATCATAGACAGTAGTGCCCATCAGGGTGTTCCAAAGCAATACCGCAAAGTAGTTGGGACGGGGTTCAAAGGTACCGTGGCGCAGCCAGCCGTAGTCGGAGGAGGCCAGGGTATTGTGGAAGATGATGCCGTCAGAGACCGTAGCGAATACACCCAGCTCGTTCAGCGTGCGGGGTACATCCAGATAAGTGGATGCCCAGGTATTGCCGCCACCGCCTGCATCACCGGACTCGGTGACCCAAAGCTGCGCGCCGGGCATGTACTTATCCCGCACCTTGGCTGCTGCCGCGGCGCAGTATCTGGCAGCATCCAGATAGCTTTCCGAGATAGCTTTTTTGGCAGGCCAGTGAACAAAATGCATGCCTGCGGCAATGCGCTCGGAAACACCGTTGTAATAGTGGTAGCTGAAGACTTCCATGGGTTCCTTGGCACCAATCAGCAACCGTTCGGTGCCGACCTTTTTGCCCACGAGCTTCAGCAGACCCTCTTCCATCTTCATTTTGCCCATCTGGCCGCCGCCTACAGAGCAGGGACCAACGGCCAGCGTTTCGGGATAGTTTTCATGAAGCCATTTATTGAAGATATCCTGGTCACGGATGTAGTCATCAAAGGTATATCCCTTGGGAGCACCGGAACCGGAGAGCATATTGGGCTCGTTCATAAACTCGGCAGCATCAATGGGCACGCCGTATTCACGGCTCAGGTCAAACAGCAGCTTGGCCTGGCTGGGATTCCAGGGTTCGTGGGCGGAGTGGATGCCCTCACAGTTGGCCACGGACACCAGCAGCTTGCCGTCTACTGCCTTCACAAAGTCCAGCACACCCAGCCACTGTTCCTTGGTCAGAATATTCTGGAAGCCTGCGGGAGCAACACCGTTGGTCTTGCCCTCAAAATCATAATAGGTCTTGGTAGACCAGGTACCGGAAACGCGAATCCAGCAGCTGCCCAATTTCTTTGCAAACTTTCTCAGCCGGGGATTGGTCAGGTCGATGGGAGGATATACCTGCATCAGGCCATCCTTGCTGCCAATGCCCACCATGGGGAACTTGCCGTTGCCGGCCACTTCTTCCGGGGTGTATTCTTTCCAAAAAGTGCCGCCGGTTACTTCGGTCATTTCCACATTGTAGGAAACCAGCCGGGGATCAATGGAACGGATGGTGCGCAGGTTTTCTGCATTCAGTTTTACATGTAGTGCCATGGTATTACTCCTTAGTGATAAAAATCGTCAGTCTTTATGGGGTCAACAAGGGGATTGTCAGCATGTTGATGGCCAATCGGGTCATTTCGTCAGGGGAAATCGTAAATCCCTGCAAATGCCAGCTTAAGGTCATAGACATGAGCCCGCATATAGCAAAGGATAGGGCGATGCTCTGCTGCTCTTCAGGGAAGGTTTTGAATTTTCGGGGGAGAAAACCTTCCCGCAGAGCAAAGCTGTTGGCCCGCTCCACTAAGATGCCGCTGAGAGAACTGCGCTGGAGCGCATCTAAAAATGGTTTATTATTATACCAATAGGCAAAAAACAAATCCAGATCGCCTACCGCATTGCCTCTGCTTTTTTTCGGAGGTACGGGCGCTTGGTAGAAATCTGCCAGGGTATGGTCGATGAGGGAATACAGTGCGCCGTCTTTGCCGGAAAAATAACGGTAAAAGGATTTGCGGGGGACGTTCATATATTCGCACAGATCGCTGACGGAAATATCCTCATAGTTTTTGTGTAGCATCAGTTGTAAAAGACCCTGCTCCAGTTTGCGCTGGCGGTGGGTGGATTGTTCCGTCTGGCAGATCTTGTACATATTCTTTTCTCCTCGCTTTTTTATGTATAGTATATCATATATTTTATGCTTCGCAACAAGGATTGTTAAAATTTGCCAAAAAGGGAAATGATAAATTTCTAGGATGTGTCACAAAAGTGTCGTTTTGTGACTAGAAAAAAAGAAAGGGATATTTTATAATATGAGGTATAATTGTTGCAGGTACGGCCTGCAAAACAAGGAGGATAAACATAATGGCTAAAAAACCCGTTACTTTGGATGCCAATGGTTACCGCAAGTTTGGTGCGATCGATAATATCGCCTACGCTGCCGGTGACTTTGGTTGTAACATGTCCTTCGCTCTGAAGGGCACCATGGCTCTGTTCTGGACCCAGTTCATGGGCATGGACCTGTGGTACTCCCTGCTGCTGATCATCGTGCAGGTTTGGGATGCTATCAACGATCCCCTGATTGGTTCCATTGTCGACGCCGACAAGCACGTTTACAAGCGCAACAAGTTCCTGCAGTACATTTGGGTCGGTTCCATCGGCCTGATCGTCGGCGGTGCACTGTGCTTCCTGCCCTTCCCCAACCTGCCCACCATTGC
>JAFOBK010000087.1 GCA_017381835.1 Oscillospiraceae bacterium
GCTGGCTATGCAGACGGTATTTCAGACCGGCTCCGATGCCAAAGCAGCCATGGAAGAAGTAAAGCAGGCCAATCTGGCGCTGCAGGCTGAGAAAAAAGCTTTGATTGAGGCCAATTTCGGCCCCGGTTACTTAGACGAAACACCTATCTGCCCCAAATGTGGCGGCAGCGGCTATATCGGCAGCTATATGTGCCAGTGCCTCCGGGAACTGTGCCGTCAGCAGCAGGAGAAGGAAGTGGCGTTGCTTGCCAATGACGGCCAGCACTTCGGCGCTTTCCGTCTGGACTACTATTCTGACCGGCCCGACCCCAAGACCGGCATCTCTCCCCGGGCCATCATGGCAAGAGGCTATGACATCTGCAGAGATTATGCAGAGCACTTTTCTCCTGCCAGCGGTAATCTGCTGTTTAACGGCGGTACCGGTTTGGGTAAGACCTTCCTGTCTGCCTGTATTGCAAGAGAAGTGGCTGCCCAGGGCCATTCCGTAGCCTATGAAACCGCCGCCCACCTCTTCAGCAAGCTGGAGAAAAATCGATTCCATCCCGATGAAGAAACCGCGGAGCGGGTGAAGCGGCTTAACGAATGTGATCTGCTGATCATTGACGACCTGGGCACAGAACTGCCCGGCCAGTTTGTGACGGCAGCGCTCTATACCCTGGTCAATGACCGGCTCCTGGCAGGTAAACCCATGGTGATCTCTACCAATCTGACCATTGATGAGCTGGGTCAGCGCTATTCTCCCCAGATCCGTTCCCGCCTTCAGGGCAGTTTCCAGCTGCTTCCTTTTGTCGGCCAGGATATCCGGGTGCTGCTGAACCGGAGGTAAGGCGATGACGGCGATCCTTTTTGACCTGGACGGCACACTGCTGAACACCCTGGACGATCTGGCAGACGCGGTCAACCATACGATGGAACATTTCGGCTGCCCTCCTCGAACGACAGATGAGGTGCGGCAGTTTGTGGGCAACGGTGCTCTGCGGCTGATTCGGCTGGCTTTGCCGGGAAATCCTGAGGATCCCGATGAAGAAAGTGTGCTGGATTACTTTAGAACCTATTATGCTGACCATTCTCAGGTGAAAACCTGCCCTTATGCGGGTGTTCCGGAAGCACTGGTAGAAGTGATGAGAGAATTTCCCGTGGCTATTGTGTCCAACAAGCCGGATAACGCGGTAAAAATTCTGTGCAGTCAGTATTTCCCCGGCGTCTATGCGCTGGGCGAGAGTAACGCGTGTCCCCGAAAGCCGGCACCGGATATGGTGCATAAGGCCATGGAAGCCATCGGCGCAGACCGCTGCATTTATGTGGGCGACAGCGAGGTGGATGTGCTGACCGCCCGCAATGCCGGCGTTCCCTGCCTGAGTGTGCTTTGGGGCTTCCGGGATAAAGAAACCCTGGTGGAAGCAGGCGCAGATCATTTCTGCGACACGCCTGCAGACCTTTTAAAAATCTTAAAAGAAATGATGTAAATTATGGCAAACGAATTTTACGCCCTGATGGGCAGAATGCGCTATATTACCCGCTGGGGTCTGATGCGCAATACTTTTTCCGAGAATATCCAGGAACACAGCCACCAGGTGGCGGTGCTGGCCCACGCTTTGGCCCTGATCCGCCGGGATATTCTGCAGCTCCCCGGTCCTGACCCGGATAAATGCGCCGTGGCAGCGCTCTACCACGATGCCTCCGAGATCCTCACCGGCGACCTGCCCACTCCCATCAAGTACTATAATCCCGATATCAAAACCGCCTATAAGCAGGTGGAGCGGATCGCAGGTGAGCGGCTGCTGGATATGCTGCCCCCTCAGCTGCGTTCCAGCTATGAGCACCTGGTGCTGGAAGATGATGAGGAAGTGACCCCTATTGTTAAGGCGGCGGATAAGCTGTCAGCCTACATCAAGTGTGTGGAAGAGCAGAAGGCAGGTAATACGGAGTTTGACTCGGCAGCCAAGCAGTCCATGGAGTCTATGCTCAAAATGGATATGCCGGAACTGCACTGGTTCATTGACGAATGCCTGGAACCCTTCAGCCTGAATATTGACCAGCTGTAAAAATTTCTGTCATCGCGAAGCGGCAATCTCCCGCGGTATTCGCCGTTCTTCACCTTGACGGAAGGAAAAATTTGTGTTACGATAACCTAACGATGCCGGCATGGTGGAATAGGTAGACACAAGGGACTTAAAATCCCTCGGAGTAAAATCCGTACCGGTTCGATTCCGGTTGCCGGCACCAAAAGAATCCCGACCCCGTTAGGGGCCGGGATTCTTTTGGTATAGGCATCGGAATCGAACCCATTTTAATGCAATCTGCCGGGGGCAGATTGCTCCCACCAGTTCAAAAACTGGTGGGAACATATATCTTTCTTTCCCGCTGAGGGAAAGAAAGATGCGAATCGATTCCGGTGCCGGCAAATGGACCATCCAGACCCCAAAGGGTCTGGGTATTTATTTTGCGCCGCAACCGAGAATCGAACCCATTTCAATGCAAGTGTCCGGTGGCTACAAATATCCATCCTCTCCTCAGCAGAGAAGACGGATGCAAATCGATTCCGGTGCCGGCATATTCAATTTTTTCGAATCATACCCAAAACAGAAAAAACTATTCCCTTTTCCGCATCTTTATCGTATAATTAAGAAAACGAGTAATCCGGAGGGAAACTATGGAACAGTTGAAGGCATGCTATGAAAAGTATATCGCAGAAGCGGAGGATGTTTGGAAGAAGCGCTCTGCCTGGGATGGCGCGTTTGGTATTGGCTCTTCCAGCAAGAATCATCCCTGCCATACGATTTTCTTTGAAGAGCTGGAGAAATGGGCAGAAAACTTCGCAAACAGCAATCCTGCACCCCAGGAGGCGGAGGCTGCCATGACCTATATCCTGGAGGCGGCTGAGCCGTATAAAAAGCAATTTCCCTATTGGGCGCTGTATGCCGCTCACGGCATGGCAAGACCTTTGGTTGCTTTTGTAAGCCCTCAGTATGCAGCCAAAACGCGGATTTGGTACAATCAGCTCTACCCCAGAAAGGATCGTTTGCCGGTTCATCAGGACCTGTTCAAACTGCTGAAAAAGCGGGAAAGAGCATAATCAATAGCGGCGCAGAGAAGTTTTTCCTGCGCCGCTTAATATTTGCTTAATATTCCCTAGATAAATGCAAAAAACATCTGCCGGCAGAGCAAGAATTTTTCGTCAAATTGGGGGAATTTTCAAAAAGCGGTTGTATCTTTACAAAAAATGATGTAAAATAATACAACTGTTATTATGCAGAAAATTTGAATATTACGATATTTTGGAGGAATCCTTATGGAAAAACCTATCGTTCTTGTTATCATGGATGGCGTTGGCAAGGGTGACGGCGGCAGCGGTGATGCTGTTGTTGTTGCAAAGACCCCCACTCTGGACAATCTGCTGGAAAAGTGCCCCCATACTTACCTGAAGGCTCACGGCACTGCTGTCGGCCTGCCCTCTGATGAGGATATGGGTAACTCTGAGGTTGGCCACAATGCACTGGGCTGCGGCCAGGTTTACTCTCAGGGCGCAAAGCTGGTTGGCGAGAGCATCGAAAACGGCGCTCTGTACGCATCCGAGACCTGGAAGGCTCTGGTTGCAAACGCTGAAGGCAAGGCTCTGCACTTCCTGGGCCTGCTGTCCGACGGCAATGTTCACTCCAACATTCACCACCTGATTGCTCTGCTGCGTCAGGCAAAGAGCGAGGGTGTTAAGAAGGCTTACTGCCACATCCTGCTGGACGGCCGTGACGTTCCCGCTACCTCCGCCCTGGAGTATGTTTCCATGCTGGAAGATGTTCTGGCTGAGCTGCGCGGCGAAGGCTATGACTACGCAATCGCATCCGGCGGCGGCCGTATGCAGGTGACCATGGACCGTTACGAAGCTAACTGGGGTATGGTCGAAAAGGGCTGGAGAACCCATGTTCAGGGTCAGGGCCGTCTGTTCGCATCTGCCAAGGAAGCCATCGAGACCTACCGCGCAGAGACCGGCTGCATCGACCAGGATCTGCCTGCCTTTGTCGTTGCCCGCAACGGCGCTCCCGTATCGAAGATCGCCAACGGCGACAGCGTGATCCTCTTCAACTTCCGCGGCGACCGCGCCCAGGAAATCTCCCTGGCCTTTGACCGGAAGGACTTCGACAAGTTCGACCGGGGCGA
>JAFOBK010000088.1 GCA_017381835.1 Oscillospiraceae bacterium
CATAGGCCGCCCAACATAAATATCATACCATATCCCCAATACACTTGTCCATACTCACTATCTCCAACTTTTTGCACTATTTCTTATGGAACATCCCATCTTGAAAAGCAGGCAAACCAGTTGTATTATGAAGATACAAAAAAGGAGTGAGTCCAATGTACTAAGCAAACGCTCCAATAAACCATTCTATAGAAAGTAGAGGTTATGTAAATGCTGGAACCCAACAACTTCTGAAACCCCTGACGCTAGGTGTCAGGGGTTTTCATTTTGTCTGTTTCACGCTCCGAAAGGGGCGTTTTTGTTTTGTCCGGCAAAAGGATGCGTTGAAAGTTTCGGCTGGATATGTTACTATATGTATGTAATTTTTTCATTTGAGGTACTTTTTTATGAGTGCGAAAATCAAAGATATGACCACAGGCAGACCGCTGCCGCTGATCATTTCCTTCGCCCTCCCGCTTATGGTAGGCAACATTTTCCAACAGTTGTATACCGTGGTGGATACTATGGTCGTAGGCAAAGCCTTGGGTGTGGATGCGCTGGCTGCCCTGGGTGCCACAGATTGGCTGTACTGGATGCTGCTTGGCATGATTCAGGGCGTAACCCAGGGTTTTGGCATCCTGATGGCCCGTGAATTTGGCGCAAAGCAATATGAAAGCCTGCGTAAAGTGGTTGGCAGTTCCACTTCTTTGTCGATCATTTTTGCACTGCTGTTTCTGATTCTGGGACAGGCGGTTGCTAAGCCTATCCTGGTATTGCTGAACACCCCTGTTCAGATTATGGATGGTTCCCTTCTGTATCTGCGAATCATGTTCCTGGGCATTCCGATCGTCATGATTTACAATCTTTTGGCGACCATTCTGCGCTCCCTGGGCGATGGACAGACACCGCTGTATGCCATGATCGTTGCAGCACTGACCAATATTGCTCTGGATATACTGTTCGTTCTGGTGCTGCACCTAGGAATTGCAGGTGCTGCCGTTGCCACGCTCATTGCCCAGGGGATTTCCAGCATCTACTGTCTGCAGAAGATCCGGAAAATCAATTTTATGACACTGAAGAAAAAACATTTCGCCCTGGAACCTGCCTTGGCGGGGCAGTTATTATCTCTGGGATCTCCCATGGCAGCGCAGAATGCCATCATTGCTGTGGGTGGAATGATCATTCAGGGTGTTGTCAACGGTTACGGTGTGGCTTTCATCGGCGGCTTTACTGCAGCCAATAAGCTCTATGGTGTGTTGGAAATTGCCGCAACTTCCTATGGCTATGCCATGATCACCTATGTCGGTCAGAACCTGGGAGCCGCCAGGATCGAACGGATCAAGACCGGCATGGGTTGGGCCATTGCTGTTGCGCTGGCTACCTCTGCTCTGATTGCCGCGGTGATGCTCGGTTTCGGACAATATATCATAGGTGCGTTTATTTCCGGAACACCTGAAGAAGCCGCGGCAGCCACCAAAGTTGGCGTTACTTATCTTTCCGTTATGAGTATCTGCCTGCCGATCCTATATATCCTCCATGTGACCCGCTCGGCGGTACAAGGCATGGGCAATACGGTACTTCCGATGGTTTCCGGCATTGCGGAATTTATTATGCGCACGGGCGGTGTTCTGATTCTCCCTGCTCTTATGGGTGAAAATGGCATATTTATTGCCGAAGTTCTGGCTTGGCTGGGTGCAGATTTGATTTTGGTGCCCAGTTATTTCGTTATGGTGAAACGGATATTGCGATAACAAACAGAGCCGTCCGGACGGACGGCTCTGCGTTTACTTGATTACCGAAAGAAAAGGAGACTGGCGGCTGCGTAAAACAAAAGGGCATGCCCACAGGCCGCCCAACATAAATATCATACCATATAGGATGGCCGCGTGTCTATTCTCAGTTTTCATAACTTTTTGCATAGATTCTTATATAACATCCCATCTTGAAAACTGCGCGCACCGGATGTATTATGAAGATACAAAAAAGGAGTGAGTCCAATGTACTAAGCAAACTCTCCATTAACAAATGTATAGAAAGTAAGAGGTTACGTAAATGATTGATCCCATCTACAATTGATGACCCTTGATCTTGAGTTAACAAAAGATCAAGGGTCATTTCTTTGTCTGTGTACGCTCCGAAAGGGGCGACTTTTTATTTTCTCAAGAAACTTGCCCAATTTTGGCTACAAGATTTCTCATGCTCTGTCCAGTAACCGATCTTTTCCACTCGTTATCCCTTTCTCGCCCGAACCAGCAACATCATAGGCCGCTTCATTTCCTCCGGCATCTGGTCACGCCACTGCTCTGGTGGCATTGCCTCTTCTACCGCTTCGATCACAAAACCAATTTTCAGCAGACCGTTCAGGATCTGGGTCAGGGTGTGGTGATATTTCTTCACCTCATAGCCCAGAAAGTCGGTGGTTCTTTCACCGGGGTAATAGTAATCCGTCACAGGCCAGGTGCCGTCGGCAGCAAACTGTTGGTTCACACCCGCTGTGAAAGTGGGATGCTCAATGTTGAACAGGAACACGCCGCCGGGTTTCAGCGTCTGGTGGATACGCTGATAGATACCATCTAGGTCTTCCAGGTAATGCAGCACCAGATTGGAAACCACCAGATCGTAGGTTTCCTCCGGATAGGCAAAGTCCAGCAGATCGCAGACCCGGTATTCGATGCCCTCACCTGCATTTCTGCGTTTTGCTTCCTCGATCATTCTTGCGCTCTGATCGATGCCAAGAACAGAAGCCGCGCTATGATCTGCAGCATATTTGCAGTGCCAGCCATAGCCGCAGCCTAAGTCCAGAACAGCCTTTCCAGCGAGTTCCGGAAACATCGGTTCCAGCTGATGCCATTCACCGGCACCCTCCAGGCCATACTGGCTCCGGGACATCTTGGCATATTCTGAGAAAAATTCGGGGTTATCATACTGATTCATGAGAATCACCATCCTTTTGTCCAATTATAACACAAAACAAGTAATTTACAAATCGTTTATGCATTCTTGCGTGGTTATGCTATACTGATTTCAGAAACCAAATGAGGAGGAAATCAGTATGGAGAAATTCATTCCCTACGAGAAGCTCTCTAAAAAAGAGAAGCGCAAGATGGACTTGGCCAAGCGGCAGACCTGGGGTGAGCTGAATCCCGTCACCCGGAAGCCTGAGAACAGCAAAGCCTACAACAGAAACAAAGCCCGGAATTGGAAGCGTGACTATCACGAACCAATTCCGGGTATTTTTTTGCAGCTTCCCTCGTGATTTCTGCCGCTTAGAGGTACCTGCCTTGTCGCCAGGCGCAAAAGATGCTATGATAACAGTGTCAAAAGGCCTAAGATAGGGAAGGAGGAACCCATGAAGATACGAATCGAGCATGCCCCACTGGAAGAAAACGAAGTGATTCTCCGATGCACACAGCTGGATGACGAGATGCTTCGGGTCCTGTCCTTACTGCGAAGCGGGATGCAGAAACTTCTCGTCTGGAACGAACATCGGGAAATGCTGCCCCTGTCTGTGTCAAAGGTTGTTTACTGCGAAACGGTAGAGGAGAAAACCTTCGTCTACACCCATGACGGGATATATCAGACAGCCCTGTCTCTTGCGGAGCTGGAAGACCGTTGGGGCGATTTGGGATTATTCCGGGCGGGAAAATCCTCTGTTGTGAATCTGCACGAAATCCAAAAACTGAAAAACTGCGGGTCCGGACGGATCGAGGCGCTGCTCACTACGGGAGAAAAAATGGTCATCTCCCGGCGTTATGCGCCCATACTTCGGGAACGATTGGGCTTATGAAGAAAGGAGCGAGGGTTATGAAAGTATTCAACAAATTTTATCTCTGGGCAGCCAATATGAAGTATCACATGGCCATTTATACCATTGCAGCCCTTTTCGTGAAATCCATTGCCAATTTGATTCAGGGTATCACCTCCGTAGAAATCCTTACCATGGTGCAAATGCTGTTTGTCAGTCTGGCCTTTGCCTGCGTGGAAAGCATTCTGTTCCCCCAAGGAAAGGAGTGGTGTGCAACCGGCTGGCGTGTGGCAGCATGGGCAATCCTTGCCAATGTGCTTTATGTGGGTGCAGCTTTTTTCTTCCGTTGGTTCCAAGGGATTCCCCTTTGGTGTGGAAGCATGCTTATTTTTATTCTGGAATGTGGCCTGTTTGCTATGTGGTATGCTCTGTGGCTGGAAAACAAGCAGGATAACCAATGTTTAAATTGCAATCTGAAAGAATTCCAAAACAACTAATTTTTAATATCCCGGAGTTGGAGCAATCCAGTTCCGGGACTTTTATTTGCATCCATCTTTATCCTGCGCTATAATAGTTCCATACGAATTGGAGGTGCTTCCCATGAAAGCATTAACCTACATTGAACACGGTAAATTTGCCCTTCTGGACAAGCCTAAGCCGGAGATCCTGGATCCCCGGGATGCGGTTGTCCGGGTAACTTTGGGCAGTATCTGCACCAGCGATCTGCATATCAAGCATGGCTCCGTGCCCCGGGCGGTTCCCGGCATCACCGTGGGTCATGAGAAGGTGGGTGTGGTGGAATCTGTGGGCGCCGCTGTGACCACTGTGAAGCCCGGTGACCGGGTGACGGTGAATGTGGAGACCTTCTGCGGCGAGTGCTTCTTCTGTCAGCACGGCTTTGTGAATAACTGCACCGATCCCAACGGCGGTTGGGCCTTGGGCTGCCGCATTGACGGCGGACAGGCGGAGTTCGTCCGGGTGCCCTATGCAGATCAGGGTCTGAACAAAATTCCCGATTCTGTCACCGACGAGCAGGCTCTGCTGGTGGGCGATGTACTGGCCACCGGTTTCTGGGCCGCCCGAATCAGCGAGATCACACCCGAGGACACCGTCCTCATCATCGGTGCAGGTCCCACGGGTCTGTGCACCCTCATGTGCGTCCTGCTGAAGAATCCTAAGCGGATCATCGTCTGCGAGAAAGACCCGGCCCGCATCGCATTTGTCCGGGAGCATTATCCCGAAGTTCTGGTCTGCGAGCCGGAAAACTGCAAGGCATTCACCCTAGCCAATTCCGACCACGGCGGTGCCGATGTGGTGCTGGAAGTAGCAGGCGCCAAGGACACCTTCCGTCTGGCCTGGGAATGCGCCCGGCCCAATGCCATCGTTACCGTGGTTGCTCTCTACGATGAAGCCCAGAGCCTGCCCCTGCCTCAGATGTACGGCAAAAACCTGACCTTCAAAACCGGCGGTGTCGACGGCTGCGACTGCGCTGAGATTCTCAGCCTCATCGAACAGGGTAAGATCGATACTACCCCGCTGATCACCCACCGCTACAAGCTGGAGAATATCGAGGAGGCTTATTACCTCTTCGAAAACAAGCTGGATGGAGTTATTAAGGTGGCAGTAGAGCCGTAAAATATTTATTATTCAGCAAAAAAGAGGAAGCATTTTGCTTCCTCTTTTTACGTTCTAACTGTTCAACAAATCGGATTGTTTATTCACTTCAATTAATTGTACTCAAACTCAAAATCGCCATCCGCACATTTGCCTTCCGATTCAAGAATAATGTAGATCGTTTTTTCGGTATCGTATTTCTCAGCAAGCGTGATCGTTTCGTCGTAGGTTTCTCCGCCCTTCACGGTAAGGAGCAATTCTTTTTCGCCGCCAACACCGATGTAGACATTCATCTCGCCTTCTCCAAGACTTGCGCCAAAATCAAGTGTATGCTCAGCGGCACCATCTCTTTTTAGCTTGAAATTGTACGACCCCTTAAAGGTATCAAATTTCATGCTTGCTTCATTGCCTTGGCCGGAAGTAATCAAAATAGTGGCAGAATAACTTTTGACATACCCCCCACAACCGCAGAGCATACAGAGCGTAAGGATCAGCACCAATACAAAACAAACTTTTTTCATAGCAATTCTTCCTCTATGCACGAATTTGGTATGCTCGCCAGATGATACCGTCCAAGCCCCGAACAGTCAAATTCGGGTGCTGTGTATGGAGTATTGTAACGGCATCGGTAAAGAGTGTCTGGCAGTCCTCGTTGCTGATGTCGTGTCCACAGGCATCACGAATACAATGATGAATATGAACATCGGGCTTACAGCGATTGGGGTCTCCTGCCAGCATAAACAGGTAATTTACTCCCGCATCACCCAATCCATTGACTGCGCGGATGACAATCTCCAGAATCTCCTGGGATTCAAAGTGCTGAAAATCCTCGATTGTCTCGATATGTAAATCCCGCAGGTACCGGGCAAGCTGATAACATACCTCTTCTTTGGGAATATGTTTCTTTCCACCCAGCTTCTGATGGTTTATTAAGACTTTTTCTGCAAAAGCAAGGTGTCCAATATCATCCATCCTGTGAAGCAACATAGAAACGGTATCACCGGAACCATGAGGATCGCCATTCATAAACATATTAGCATACCGCTGCACAAGTGGAACAGTTACATCATAATATCTGGCACGCAGGGAGTAGACACAGTCCAGCAGGCAGACGGAAAGTGACTGATAACCGTAATCACTTTGTGTGGATAAATCAAAGGTAGATTCACAGTACTTGGCAAATTGCGTTGCAAGCTCGTGCATAAAAGTGCCTCCTTATTTCCTCTTTGCGTCCCATTCTTTCTTCAGGATGGCATACTGATATGTGTTCTCGTAAATGGGGTTTCCGTCAGCATCGTTCACAAAGGAGACGAACGCCCGGAAGAGGCCCTCCCGGCGCATGCCCAATTTCTCACACAGATGCTGAGAAGACAGGTTGTAGTCCTCGGTATAGGCATAGATCCGCCGGGCACCCTTTTGATAGAACAGGTAGTCGAAGAAGGCCTTCGCCGCTTCATATGCGTAGCCCTTTCCGTGATAGTCAGGGTTCAGCATCCAGCAGGGGCTGAAGGTATCCTTTACATAGTTTTCCGCCATATCCGGCTGGGAGCTTTCGGGATGGGCATCAATCTCGCCGATGACCTTGCCGGTGTCCTTCAAGACAATGGCAAAGGTGTACCCAGTATCCTCCGCCCGCTCCATGACTGCCTTCTGAGCTTCCTCCATGGAGTGAACCTTCGTGCAGGCAAAGCAGTTCACCATAGGTGCCTTCAGATATTCAAATACATCCGCAGCATCCTCTTCCCGGAAAGGACGCA
>JAFOBK010000013.1 GCA_017381835.1 Oscillospiraceae bacterium
GGCATTCAGACCGATATAGCGGATGCTGGGGAAATACCGGAATCCGAAGGCCGATACGATCATGCCGGATAACAGATAGAATCCGCAGAAACCCAAATACAGCAGTGCCATCTTATCCCGGTCATCGAAGCGGTAGATGGAAAAAGCGGTGCGCCCCTTTAGACCATAACCCCGGCTTTTCATGCTATCAGCGGTCTCAATGGCATTTTCTAATGCCCATGTAACCATAATGGACAACACTGTAATGGCGATCTTCGTCCGCTGCCAAAGGCTACCTTCTGAAATATCTCTGCCGATGCTCCGCTGAGCATCCACAACTGCATCCATCTGCGACTTGAACTTTGGGATAAAACGCAGGGTCATACTCAGCACCAAAGACATAGCCGGGATGATGCGACCAAAAAGGTAGATAAACTTATCGGATGTAATCACCCGATTAAAATTCACAAACCAAAGCATCACGGTGGCAATCATTACACCAGCGGACAGACCATAGAGAATACTCTCCAAGGTCAATGGATTTCCCGTGGGGAAATACAGCAGAATGGTGATACCCTCATGGCTGAAAGCCGGATTCATAAAGGCCGTCAGCAGCATAATGGGTAGACACCATTTCAGGGTAAACAACACCGCTTTCTTACCTTCCGCCTGCACCGCATAGATAATCGAACAAACAAGAGAGATTCCTTGCGCCAAAGGGTGATTCAGCGCCATAGCAAAGCCGATTACCAAAGTGAAGTACAGAAAATTCACCAGTGGATGATATTTTTGAAAAGTATCGTTCATTCTATTTACCACGATCCGCTGCGGCCAACATCTTCACCCAGGTCACAGGTATAGCGCCATTCCACCACATCACCCTGTTTCAGCTGATAACGGGAGCAACCATAATTGGGATACCAGCCGTTGACCCGGTACATCCAGCCGGAAAGCTCGCCGCAATCAAATTCGTACAGATTATGGATGCCCTCAATATAGGCACTGTTGTAGATGGGCGTCCAGGAGGATTCCATGTGGATACCCTTTTCCTTGCAGAGTCGCTGGAGGACATCAAATACAGATTCGCCCTCATAGAAAGTGACTGTGGTTTTTGCCAGGATTACACCGTTCGAAGGGACACACTCCAGTTTATCGGCGTCCAACATGCTTAAGTTATTGAGAATGGTGGAACACTCGATAGAGAATGTGCAGGTATAGGTCTTACCCTTATCCACCTCTTGATCCTCCGGCTCCACCGGCTTGGGTTTGCCCTCCGGGATAGGATCGGTAAGATACTTATCCTTGCCGTCCGTGTATACCGTGTCATCACTTTCTTCCGGCTTGGAGAGATAGTCGTCATTGCCTGTAGTGGGCTGCGTTGTCGGCTCAGTGGTTTCTTCTGTTTCGGGTGTGTTGGTTTCCTCTTCCGGAAGTTCATCCGGGCGGATCACCAAGGATCCCAAAGATCCATCCATAGTCATATTCAAAATGGTGGTTTTGCTGCCGGTAAGGGACACAGATGCAACGGCTTTCTCATCCACATATCCGGTTGCGCTTTGAGCATCCCACGCATCATCCAAATAAACAGACAGTAGTGCGGAAAAGCCAAAGGGTTCTGATGTCGAGAGGGTTACTTTGGGATCACCATTCACAGTTTTGGTAATGCTAACTGCCAGGTTGATCTCTTTCGGCTCGGTAATGTCACTACCGAAAATCGTCCACTCATATCGCAGACCATTGGATTCACCACTAAAAACACCGATGGCATTTTCGGTTTGGATTTTCTTTATGATGCTTTCTTTGATAATGCCATTTTCGGGAATCTTAATGGATTCGTTCAGGTTCACACTACCGAAATTGCCCTGACAGGCGCAGAGGGAAAGCATTATGGTAAAAGCCAAAAAGAGGCTCAGTATTTTCTTCATCATTATTCTCCTACTACGATCTTGCCGTTTTTAACCTTCAATGTATCAGTTGTCATAGCAAGACTCTGGGTTTCGTCAGATGCTGCAAACACCGCATCTTCTACGATCAAATCAAGAACATCGCCGACTCTTACACTGCCCCTCAGCCGGAATTTCAGCCGAAGCACCACATTGTAGTCTTCCGCCAGGAGTTCTTTGCTGAATGCGTTTTTGCCGCCGGTCATATCCAAATACATAATGTTGATCCGGCCGGTTTCATTACTGTTTTGCACATTGCAGCTCCAATCGGGCAGCTGCTGACCGGTGCTGTTTTCATCACTCAATATAAAAATATTTCCTTCTTCCACTCCAAGGAATTCCAATCGGGAAGAGTCAAAAGCGATGCTCATGCTCATTGCCGGATAACGAGCCTCACCCAGCGCGGACACAGTTACATCCAAAGAGAATTCCTCTGTTTGGCTTGCTGAAAGCTTTTGGGGTGTTTCCACAATGAGGGTCGGTGTGCCGGAATTTCCTTGATAGAAATAAAAATAATACACCGCAGCTGCGGCAATCAGCAGCAGGCAGATGGCTAAAATCCACGGCCATTTCTTTCTTTTCTTTTTCTCGGTGCTTTCAAATTTTCCAGCCATAGAAACACTCCTTTACAAAAGGGCGGGGGGATTTCCCCCGCCCATCGGTTCATTTACTGCTTGGTGGTAATAGTTGCGGCCTTGGTTACAACACCATACTCGGTGCCGTTTACAAAGGCCTCCACGATGCCCAGTGCATCGAAGGTGTTGATACGGCTGTCGCCGTTGACGTTCATGGTGAGGATCTGCAGATCAGTGGGTTCCTCGCCCCGGCGCAGCCAGGTATCCACAGCGGCCAGCGCATCCTGCGCGTTGATCTCACCGTCACCGTTGATGTCACCGAAGGTGATGGCATCCTCAGAAACAGCGCCAATGGTAAAGTTCTTTGCATCGATGAATTTAGCCATATCAATGGTTGCGTCTACAAGAGCAACATAAGTGGAAACACCGGTCTTGTCGGACACTTCCTTGCTGTACTGGAAGATGATCTCGGTTTCGCCATCCTTGAAGGTCAGCTTGGAACCCTTGGCAATGCCGGTTACGGCCACTGCTACAGCCTTCTTAGTGGAAGGAATGATATCCACATCGTCACCTTCGTAC
>JAFOBK010000089.1 GCA_017381835.1 Oscillospiraceae bacterium
ATAACAAGGAAAATCAGAACCCATGTTTTGAATAGCTTGCGGAGTTGGTTTACAAAGGAGTGCCATGCGTAATATCCAAATAATCTCATAGAATCAGCCCTCCTGGGATGCGGTATCCTCACTGTGCGACATAGCGTCCCGGTCGATTCCCTCTGTTACATCGAAGAAGAGCTGCTCCAAGGTTCTGCCATCCTGCTCCAATTCCTCACGGGTCAGGTTGGCGCGAATCTGGCCATCCTGCATGATAATCGTGCGATCCCAAAGCATATCCACGCTGTCGATGATGTGGGTACTGACAAGCAGAGTTTTTCCATCATTACGCATCTGCTCGATGATGCTTTTCAGCTGTTTGATGGCATGAGGGTCTAATCCGATCATGGGTTCATCGAGCAGCAGCATCTTGGGTTCCGGCAGCAGACCGAGGCAGATGTTCAGCTTTTGCTGCATACCCTTGGAAAGCTCGTCGCCGAATTTCTTTCGCTTATCATTCAGTTCAAAGCAGTCAAACAGCTCGTCTACCCGCTGTTTATAATCCGTAAGACGGTATGCACGAGCCAAAAATTCCATATGCTCCGAAACAGTCAGATTCGGATAGAGAGAGGGCATTTCGGGTATGTATCCAAGCAATCTCCGGGCATCGGTAGTCTTGTTTGGAAATCCTCCAACTGTGATTTCGCCATCATAGCGCAGAAAGCCAATGATCGACTTCATAATGGTGCTTTTGCCTGCACCGTTCGGACCCAGCAGAACGGTAACGCTGCCTGGGTCTAAGTGAAAACTTACATCATTGCAAGCTGTCACCTTTCCATATCTTTTAGTTACATGAGATACATTTAGCATGGTACATTTCCTCTCTAATTTGCGGGTTTATTAGATCGTTTATCGCTGATCTACGGTATTTCGGTTACTTATACTCAAACGCAAAATTACCATCTACACATTTGTCTATCGATTCGAGAATGATGTAGATCGTTTTTTCATTATCATATTTATCATCAAGTGTAATTGCTTCATCGAAGGATTCTCCGCCTTTAACTGTACGGAGTAATTCCTTTTCACCATTAACACCAATATAAACATTCATTTCGCCTTCTGCAAGGCTTGATTCAAAATCAAGTGTATGCTCGGCATCACCATCTCTTTTTAATTTGAAATTATACGTCCCCTTAAAGGTATCAAATTTCATACTCGCTTCATCACCATGGTCGGAAGTAATCAAAATGGTTGCAGAATAACTTTTGACATATCCCTCACAGCTGCAGAGCATGAAGAGTGAAAATATTAGTACCAACAGAAAACACGCTTTTTTCATGCTTTATTTTCTCCTTTTTAGTTCGGGCAGTTCTTCGTACATTGCATCAAACAATTCTTTCAAAAAATCCCTGTTCTCAATATCCTCGACGAGCAGCATTTCTTTTGAGCCCTTGTAAGGTAACTGATACTCAGCTCTCGGCATAAGTGCCTTTGCCGACCTTGTAGGCTTAACGAGTAGCCGGTTATCGTATACACCGCCTACGACCTTGCCACCGTAATATAGCACATATTCGCCCATCATGGAACGGGCAGAAAGGCCATTACACTGGTCTAAAACATAATCTTTATATTCTTTGGTACTTGCCATGGTATCTACCTCTTTAGATTTCCCTTTGATTGCACCAGTGCTTGTTCTGGATAGTGACCTATGCAAATAGAACGAGTGCAGTTTCTTACCGGGAACTGCACTCGTTCGCGCTTTAGTTCTCAGTCCAGACAGAACTATTGTCCTGTGGTGATTGAATGGTGGGTTGTTCGGTACCGGAAATCTCACGGTAGAACGCGGCTGTAGCTGCGTTCTTGTACGGATTCAGCCACAGGTTTCCGATGCCCAAAGTGAAGGCGCAGAGGATGGCCCAGCCGATAAAGCTCACATGCAGGCAGAACAGCCTCCACCGATTGCCGGACATCATTTCCTTGGAGGCGGCAATCGCTTCACTGGCGGTCATTTCCGGATGCTCTGCCAGAATGTACTCTGTCATGGCGTAGCTGTAGGAAGCAACAATGCCGGGAATGACCAGAAGCAATGACCACAGGAACACATACAGACCCTTCAGCAGTCTGGTGCAGACTGCATTTGCCCACCAGGGAAAATACTTGAACAGATGCTCGAAGCCAGCATCGTTGTGGTCAATGAGTTCGAGGTTGAATCTGGAGTAGCCTACACCGACTACACTGCCCAAGAACAGATGGATGGCGGCAATGACCAGTGCTGCCAACATGATATAGATGGCGCTTCCCGCGAGGAAGGCCCCAATGTCGGAGTTAAGGCCACCACCGGTGGAGAAGATTGTTTGACCGGCAATCTCAAAGCCCAGGTTTGCATTGCCGCCTTCAATATTCAAGTTGATTTCCGGACCTTCGTTGCCAGCGCCGCCCAGCAGGACTGCGACAAGACCCACGATGACCGCGATGCCCCATTTGCCACGTAAGGCATTACGGGCAAGCTCTCTAAAGTCTGCAGCATATTTCATTATGATCCCTCCTTATTGGATTCTATAGCCGGAGGAGCATTTCTCAATTGCGAAAGCGAGTTTCTCCTCTTGGGAAGAAAATTGCAACTGCTCAAACCCCTCTACACTTTTGAAAGACACAATCTTGTCTTTGTGGTCTATCCAGATGGGATAAGCCAGTTCTTCCTCCCGCGGTTTTTCCACGCTTCTTCCTCCTACAACTCCGTGTTTACGCTTTTATGCAGGACTTCATGATTCCTGCTGCTATACCTATCATTGCAACGGGGACAATCAAGATCGCACCGCCCACAAACAGCAGACACACGATCAGCAGGGGCAGCGCAAGCACTAAGAGAATACTTGCAACGATTTTGGCCATGCCCCATGTGAGTTTGAATGCCAGCCCAATGGTTTTGATCAACAGCCACACAAAGACAACAATGGTTAATAGCTCGAACATTTCTATTCCTTCCTTGTTATTGCTTAACCGTTTCCGGTGGGGATGTAAGGTGTGATGGATGCGGCCACGTTACTGATGGGCATAGTCTGCAGCCAGACCTTGCCGGGGCCGGTGAGCAGAGTGTTGAACAGACCCTCACCGCCCAGAAGAGCATTTTTCATGCCGGGAACCTGCTGAATATCCATTTGGACGCCGGGAGTGAAGCCAGCAACATTGCCGGTATCCACCACGAGCTGCTCTCCGGGGCGCAGGTCATACTCAACCAGCTCGCCGTCGATCTCAACGAAGGCAACACCATTACCGGAAAGGCGCTGCATAATGAAGCCCTCACCGCCGAAGAAGCCAACACCCAGCTTCTTCTTGAAGTGGATAGACAGCTCCACTCCGGCTTCGGATGCCAAGAACGCACTTTTCTGGACGATCATTTCCTGACCGGGGCCGATGTTGATGGCCTTGATCTGGCCGGGGAAGCTGGAGCCGAAGGTGATCATACCCGCACCCCTGGCAGTGTAAATATTTTGGAACATACTCTCACCGGCGAAGGCTTTTGCAAACATCTTGCCGAGACCACCACCGCGAGTTTCCATCTGCATATTGGGACTCATCCATACCATGGAGCCCCGCTCGGTTATCATCTTTTCGCCGCTTTCCAGATTACACACGACAATGGGAAAAGCGCCGCCCTTAATTTCATAACGCATACGACATATCCTCCTTATTTCATAGTTATGCTTCTAATACCAGTGCATCCAGCTTGCTCTTTGTCTGAGCTTGCTCCCGTTCTGCCGCGCTCATCATGGAGTTCAGTCGGGACAGGACGCTATCAATTTGGTTTTTGGTGCTTTGCACCTGACTCTGGGATTGGCTGATCTTATCCATTACCGCCCAGTCAGCGAACAGGCCGTCGAAGA
>JAFOBK010000014.1 GCA_017381835.1 Oscillospiraceae bacterium
GCTTACCTTTCCCGCACAAAGGAGTCCGTTTTTTCATGGGGGATTGTTGCCGAGCTGACCGGCAATCTCATCGACCAAGGCACCTATTTCTTTCACCCCAAGGTAACACCACCGCCCAGCTATGAGGAACAGCAGATTTCCTTCATGGATGCAGGCTATGCCGTTCCCGAAATGGACGATGACAGCCAAGTATCCTTCTTCTCTCAGCCGGAGCTGCCCCAGCAGGTCATCGACGAAGCCCTGTGCATCGGCTACAATGACCGGGACAGCCGTCTTATCATCTGCGCTTACTTTATGAAAGATAAGCCTTTGGAAGATAATGCGGCCTTCCTGCAAAAGAAGTACGGAACCAACGGTGCCGGTCTTTTCATCAATGAGCGGGAATATGCAGTCTGGTATGACCCGGAGGGCATCCGGGTATCCACCGGCCGGAGCGCACTGAAGCGTCATGCAACCTTAATTCCCTGGACACAGGCTGCTAAACGCATCCGGGAACTGCTGGACTTGGGCCGGTATATGCCCCAAAGCGAACTGGATCGGGTGCGGGATTTTGAACGTAAGGAAATAGCCGATTCTCTGATTTTCTGCAGACGGGAATTCAGTGAAGCAGCGAAAGACGCCGGGTATCTTCCTTTGACCACGTTGGCCTACTCTGTAAAGGGCAGCTTTGAGGACAGCGAAGCTCAGATGATGAAGCTGTTAGAAGACCCTGCCACACTCAGTCAGTTGGTAGATGAATGGACACTATTCGCCGCAGTCCATGCAAGCGACAGCAGTATGCTTCGCAGCCGCTGGAAAAATCCCAAAACAATCCTTCAGACATTGGAGGATTTACAACGAGATCCCATTATTTTTACTGCCGCCGAAGGATATGACCCAAAGCCGCAGTTCTATATTTCGGACGATGAATTGGACAAACTGGTTCTTTCCGGTAATGGAGATTACCGTCTGGATGTGTATGCGTTCTTCTCCAACCATTCCGAAACAAAGGAACGGGAGAAATACCTGTCCCATTACCATGGAGAATACAGCGGCAGTCACGTTGGAAATGACAATACCACCTACACCTATAAGCAACTGCATTTCAGCCATGGTGGGATCAGCCAGCCGCATGCCCAAGTGACACTAACCTGGAACAAGGTATTGCGCC
This sequence comes from Oscillospiraceae bacterium, assembly GCA_017381835.1. Next base: position 1,151 of record JAFOBK010000014.1, read on the forward strand.
GGGTGGAATCGTTGATGCAGTCCGGGAAATGGCTCACTGAAACAGATCGTGCCGCCATGGGCGATTATGAGCTGAAGCAGCTTGCGAGAACTATTCACCATTTCTTCTATGATGTACCAGATGATATTCCCAGACCATCCAAGCATGGCTATTTTGAATTTACAGAAGGCGTAAAGGATATTCAGCAGCAGCTTGAAGATCCCAAGCGTGTCCGTGAAATCTATGAAACCATGATGCTCCCTGCCTGGGAGCGGACCGAAACAGATAATCGGCACTATGACAGAATGAAGGCTTCTCTGGAAGCAATGCAGGAATACCTTTCCGGCACCTACTCTGTCTTCGGCAGACAAGGCCCGATCAGGCCACTGCCCGAAATCATAGATGTGAAACCAATCCCGGAAGCCAAACCCATAGAGCGAAACCCGCTGGAAACCGCCAAGCACCTTATCAATGCGTACACCCAGGAAGTCTTTGGACAGGATGCAGACTTCACTGATCTGACCCATGTGGATCTTGCCTATGGCTCCACTTCCGACAGCGAGTACACGGTTGAGATTTTTGCAGACCTTTCTGCTTTTCGGTTGGTATACCAAGTTGACGGTAGAACCGTCCATGAGATTACCTGTAAGGACTTACAGGAGCTGAACGAATATCTTGCCAATCTGGAATTTGACCAGATGATTGCCTATGCTGAAGAACGCTTTCTTGCCGAACCGGAGGATGTGCTGGACACCGTTGATTCTGCCCAGATTCGTGCAAAACTGGCAGAGCGTGGCATTGTGGACGGCGAACTGATTGACCCGGAAGCCCTGGACAATGATCCCTTCATCCAGAAAGTTGTGGCAGATGCAGAAGTGGTAGAGCAGGAACAGTCTGATGTGCTGGCACCACCGCAAACACGGCCCAAACGGGAGTATATCACCTTTGAACCCCTTTATCCGAGCATTCCCAAGGAACAGCGAAACAATTTCCGCATCACCGATCCGGAGCTTGGTCATGGCAACCCCAGTCAGAAGTATGCTGCCAATGTTGCCGCCATCCAATGCTTGAAGCAGATTGAATCCGAGGGCAGACTGGCAACCCCAGAGGAACAGAAAATTCTTTCTCAGTATGTGGGTTGGGGTGGTTTATCCCACTGGTTCGATGACCGGCATCCCAAATACCAGGAACTGAAAGACCTTCTGGACTACGATGAATATATCGCTGCCAGAGAAAGCAGCTTAACCGCTTTTTACACTTCTCCGGTTATCATCCAGGCCATGTATCAAGCATTGGAGCAGATGGGATTCAAAGAGGGCAACATTCTGGAACCCTCCTGCGGTGTTGGCAACTTCCTTGGCATGATCCCGGACTCCATGGCAGGCAGTAAGACTTACGGTGTGGAGCTGGATTCTATCTCCGGACGGATCGCTCAGCAGCTATATCAGAATAGCTCCATTGCCGTCACCGGCTTTGAAAAAGTGCAGATGCCCGACAGCTTCTTTGATGTGGCTATCGGCAATGTTCCTTTTGGTGATTTCAAGGTGCTTGACAAGCGGTATGACAAACACCATTGGCTGATCCATGATTATTTCTTCGGAAAGACATTGGATAAGGTCAGGCCCGGCGGTATCGTGGCATTCATCACCTCTAAAGGCACCATGGACAAAGAAAACTCCGCTGTGCGGAAATACCTTGCACAGCGGGCTGACCTGATCGGTGCCATCCGGCTGCCAAACGATGCGTTCAAACGCAATGCCGGTACGGAAGTCACCAGTGATATTCTGTTCCTCCAAAAACGGGATCGGATGACGGACATTGAACCAGACTGGGTGCATCTGGACACCGATCCCAACGGCATCCGGATGAACAGCTACTTTGTGCAGCACCCGGAAATGATCCTGGGTGAAATGGTCATGGACTCCACCCGGTTCGGTATGGACAGCACATGTAAACCCCATCCCGATAAAGATTTGGGCAGACAGCTTGCGGAAGCGGTATCCACACTCAATGCCCAGATTACGGAATACCAGCATGAAGAACTGGAAGAAGATGACCGCTCCATTCCCGCTGACCCCAATGTGCGAAATTTCAGTTACACCATTGTGGATGGCAAGGTGTACTTCCGGGAAAACAGCCGCATGAATCCCGTGGAGGTTTCTGTTACCGCAGAAAATCGTATCCGTGGTATGATCCACCTCCGGGACTGTGTGCGTAAGCTCATTGACTACCAGACGGAGGGTTATCCCGATGAGGATATTCAGCGGGAACAGCGGAATCTGAACGACCTTTACGATGACTATACCAAGAAATACGGCCTGCTGTGCAGCCGGGGTAACAGTCTGGCCTTCAGCGACGATTCCAGTTACTTCCTGCTTTGTTCTCTGGAAGTGCTGGACGAGGAGGGCAACTTCAAACGCAAGGCGGATATGTTCACCAAGCGCACCATTCGTCCCCATGTTGCTGTTACCACCGTGGACACCGCCAGCGAAGCCCTTGCGGTATCCATCGCAGAAAAAGCACGGGTGGATATGCCCTTTATGGCGGAGCTGTCCGGTAAGACTGAGGATGAACTGGAAACAGAGCTTTCCGGTGTTATCTTCCGGGATATTCACTGTCCCGAAAAGAAAGAGGATATTCCGCTGGCCCATACCGATCTCAGCAGATACCCCTTTGTGACTGCCGATGAGTATCTTTCCGGTAATGTACGCCGGAAGCTCCGCATGGCAAAGGCGCTCTATGAAGCGTCTTCTGATGTCAACCTAGAAAATCCTAGAAAAACCGAGAAAATTCTAGGAAATATACAGGCATTGGAAGCGGTGCAGCCGGTGGATCTGACCGCTGGTGAAATCGGCATCCGAATCGGTGTCAACTGGGTACCCAAAGAAATCTATGAGCAGTTCATGTACGAGGTGTTCGGCACCAGCAGCTATGCCCGGTACAAGATCAAGGTTCTGTATTCACTCCACTCAGGTGAGTGGAATGTGACCTCCAAATCCATGGATGGCAGCAACATCAAAGCCGTCACCACCTACGGCACGGAGCGGATCAATGCCTATCACATCTTTGAGCAGACCTTAAACCAGAAAGATGTCCGTATCTTCGATACCAAAATTGACGCCAACGGCAACGAAGTCCGGGTACTGAACAAAAAGGAAACCGCTATTGCACAGGACCGACAGGAGCTGATCAAGGCCAAATTTGCGGAATGGATCTGGAAAGACATTGACCGCCGGGAACGGCTCTGCGCCATTTATAATGAGCTTTTCAATTCTCTGCGGCCCCGTGAGTATGACGGCCAGCATATCCGCTTCTCTGGTATGAATCCGGAAATCTCCCTCCGGAAGCACCAGATCAATGCCATTGCCCACATCATGTACGGCGGTAATACCTTGCTGGCCCACGAAGTTGGTGCCGGCAAGACCTTTGAAATGGTTGCTGCAGCTATGGAGAGTAAGCGGTTGGGTCTTTGTACCAAATCTCTGATCGTGGTTCCCAACCATATCACAGAGCAGTGGGCAGCAGAATGGCTCCAGCTATATCCATCCGCCAATATCTTAGTTGCAACCAAGAAGGACTTTGAAACCAAGAACCGAAAGAAGTTCTGCGGCAGAATTGCCACCGGTGACTATGATGCCATTATCATTGGGCACAGCCAGTTTGAAAAGATCCCCATGTCCAAAGAACGCCAGGAAGCCATCCTGCGGCGGCAGATCGACAGCATCCTGGATGGCATCCGGGAAGCTAAACGAAACCATGCTGAAAACTATTCCATCAAGCAGATGGAGCGGACACGAAAATCTCTGGAGAACCGGCTGGCCAAACTGAACGACCAAAGCCGCAAGGATGATGTAGTGACCTTTGAGCAGTTGGGTGTTGACCGTATTTTTGTGGACGAGAGCCATTATTTTAAGAACCTGTTCCTTGCTACCAAGATGCGAAATGTGGGCGGCATCGCCCAGACCGAAGCTCAGAAGTCCTCTGACCTCTTTATGAAGTGTCAGTACCTGGATGAGATCACTGGAGGCCGTGGTGTTATCTTTGCCACCGGCACCCCCATCTCCAACAGTATGGTGGAACTTTACACCATCCAGCGGTATCTTCAGTACAGCACCTTGGAAGAAATGGGACTGCTGAACTTTGATGACTGGGCGGCAAACTACGGAGAAACCATCACGGCTATCGAACTGTCCCCGGAGGGAACCGGCTACCGGAGCAAGACCCGGTTCGCCAAGTTCTATAACCTCCCGGAGCTAATGTCCACCTTCAAGATGGTTGCGGATATTCAGACAGCGGATATGCTGAAACTGCCTGTTCCCAGGGCCAACTTCCATACGGAAGTCATCAAGCCCTCTCCCATGCAGCAGGATATGATCAAATCCCTTGCTGACCGGGCAGAGGAAATCCGGGCAGGCAATGTCGATCCCAGTATTGATAATATGCTGAAAATAACAAACGACGGCAGAAAGCTGGCTCTGGATATGCGGCTCGTCAACCCACTGGCTCCAGATACGGAGGACAGCAAAACCTCCATCTGCGCCCGGAATGTCTACTCCATCTGGGAGCAGACACAGGAGCAGAAAAGCGCACAGCTTGTATTCTGCGACCTCTCCACCCCCGTTAAGACCATTGATATGGAAATGCGGGACGGTGTGGCAGTTATGAGTGATTTTCAGAATGTCTATGACGATCTGAAAAAGAAACTGGTTGCCCAGGGTATCCCTCCGGAAGAAATCGCCTTTATCCATGAAGCCAATACGGAAGTTCGGAAGAAAGAACTGTTCGCCAGAGTGCGCTCTGGTCAGGTCAGAGTTCTGATCGGCAGCACCGCCAAAATGGGCGCAGGCACCAATGTCCAGGACAGGCTTATCGCACTCCATGACCTTGATTGTCCGTGGCGTCCGTCTGACCTTGCCCAGCGGCTGGGCCGTATCGTCCGTCAGGGCAACCAGAACCCAGAGGTTGAGATCTTCCGCTATGTGACTGAGAATACCTTTGATGCGTATTTGTATCAGCTTGTGGAAAACAAGCAGAAATTCATTGCTCAGATCATGACCAGCAAGGCCCCTGCCCGTATCGCAGACGATGTGGACGAAACCGCTTTGAGCTATTCGGAAATCAAGGCCCTTGCCACCGGCAATCCGCTGATCATTGAGAAGTGCAATCTGGATGTGGAAGTCAGCAAGCTGAATATGCTGAAAGCAAACCATTTGAACCAGCGTTTTTCTCTGGAGAATATGGTGTATCGCAGATACCCGGCGAAGATTGCCGAACTGAAAGAACAGATTGCCGGTTACGAAAAGGATGTGGCAACAGCGCAGGCTCACCCCAAGTCCACAGAGAACTTTGTGGGTATGGAGATTTACGGCACTCACCATACCGAAAAAGAAGCTGCAGGCCGTGCCATCATTAGTGCGTGTAAAGATCTTCAAGGCTCCGAACCTGTCCAGTTAGGACAGTACCGGGGCTTTTCTCTTTCTCTCCAGTATGATGCCGCTCATACAGACTACAAGCTGACCATCAAGGGCGCCATGTCCCATACTATCAGCCTGGGTGCCGATATTTACGGCAACATCACGCGAATGGACAATGTGGTGGATGGGCTGGCAAAGGAACTGGAAGCATACCAAGCTGTGCTACAGGACACCCAGACGCAGCTTGCCAATGCAAAGGCGGAAATGGAAACGCCTTTTGCCAGAGAAAAGGAACTGGCAGAAAAGTCTGCCAGATTGAAGGAGCTGAATATCCTTTTGAATATGGATCAGAAAGACCATGCGTTACTGGATGATAGTCCTGATCCGGTTTCGGAGGATAGAGAAAAACCGAAAGAACAGGAACGATAAGAATATCTTAATTTCCAAGTCGCAATTTGTTCTTTTGCTGTTTATTTCTCTGTCATATTCTGCAATTATTCTATAATCATGAAAGGCAACGGAAGCCGTGAGCCGTATCCTTTCACTCCGTA
>JAFOBK010000090.1 GCA_017381835.1 Oscillospiraceae bacterium
AAAAGCCAGTGAGCTTTTGGAGATCATTTCTCCGGAGCGGCTGGAAAAGATTGAAAACCAGCGTTCGGATCCCCATCCAGACGAAGTGCTCCTGATGTCCCAAAAATATAAAAAGCCCTCCTTGTGCAATCACTACTGCGCCAATCAATGTCCCATCGGCCAGCAGTATGTGCCGGAGGTGCAGGTGAAGGAGCTTTCCTCCATCGTGCTGGAAATGCTGGCATCCCTCAACGCGGTACATAAGCAGAAAGACCGGCTCATTGAGATCGCCGCCGACGGCAAAATCTCCGGCGAGGAGATCGACGACTTTATTTATATCCAGGAGGAACTGGAGCGGATCTCCATCACCGTGGAGACTTTGCAGCTTTGGTCGGAAAAGATGCTGGCCAACGGCATCATCGACCCGGAGGCCTATCAGGCAAAGAAGAATAAGTAACCACCAGGCGGCGCAGGAACTTGCGCCGCCTATTTTGCTGGATTCGCGGGAAAAGCACAGCCTATTTTGCGGATTCTGCCCTGTTTTTTCTCCTCCCCTTCCCATACAATAATAGCAAAGAGGAGGTGGATGCCAATGACGGTAAGACAGAGAATTCTGGCAATTCGGCTTCTGGAGAAGCAAATGCAAAATCCTGAATATGCAGCAGGAATCGGCATTCAGGTGCGTATGGTAACCAAGGATTCCAAGAAAATGGAGGAAAAAGATGTTTGAATTATTTACTTTGATTTTGTTCTGCTGGCTCTTTATCGGCGCTCTGCGGCTGACCTTCCGGGTCACCTGGGGACTTGCGAAAGTTGCCGCGATCATTCTGTTTGTACTGGCGCTGCCCACATTCATCGGTGCGCTGCTGCTGGCAGGCGGTTTCATTCTGCTGGTGCCGGTAGCTCTGGTGGGTGCAGCCTTCGGCATTCTGAAGGCCTGCGTATAACTGTCCCGTTTTATCGGACATATCCTATGCTATTGTCATAGCATCCTAACAAAGAAAGAGGTAATCTTATGGAAGTTCTCATCGCTTTAGCCATTGTCCTTTACATTCCGTTGGTTGCGCTTTCTCAGCTGACACGGCGCTATTTATAATCAGCGAGGATAACAAAAAAGTCACAGGAGCAATTCCTGTGACTTTTCTTTGTTCACCGTAAGTTTTTCCAGCGTTCTTTTGTCAGCAGCATGGTGTGGCCGGTACGCCGCTCTCCCAGCAGGGGCAGTTCCAGGCCTTCGGTGGTGTGCTGGTAGACAAATCCCAGTTTTTCCTGAACCCGGCGGGATTTCACATTCCCCTCATAATAGCCGCACCAGACCGCCCGCATGCCCAGTTCCTCAAAAGCATGGCGCAGCAGTTCTTCCGCAGCTTCGGGGATCAACCCCTGACCCCAAAAGGGTTTGCCGATCCAGTATCCCAGCTCGCATTCATCCTCCCGGTCTGTCATATCCGTGCTGCCCTTCAGTTTCAGACTGATAGAGCCGATGGGACTGCCGTCCTTCAGGCAGACCGCGTAGGTCTGAGGCGCCGAAAGCACATAGCGTATCACTTCCCGGCTGTCCTCCACGCTTTTGTGGGGCGGCCAACCCGCAGGCAGACCGATATCCGGATCTTTGGCATAGGCATATAGGCTCTCCGCATCCGCTTCCTGCCAGGGACGCAGAATCAGCCGCTTGGTTTGCATCATAGCACAGCACCTCTTTCGTGTTTTCTTGATTCTATCATAATCCGAAAGAGTTATCAAATCCCCTGTGCAAAATTTGCTTATTTCCCCCATCTGTGGTATAGTTTTTTTAGAATTTAAACTCGGAGGTGGCCTTATGCCTTTCGCAATCATCCGAAATGATATTACCAATATGCAGGTAGATGCCATTGTCAACTCCGCCAACCCCTATCCTATAGTAGGCGCAGGCACCGACTCTATGATCCATGCCAAAGCCGGCCCAAAGCTTTTGGAAGCCCGGGAAAAGATTGGCAATATCCATACGGGCTGCGCCGCCATCACCCCCGCCTTCAACCTGAATGCAAAATATGTGATCCATACAGTTGGCCCCGTCTGGAACGGCGGTACCTACGCAGAGGATGGTTTTCTGAGAAAATGCTTTGAGAATTCCCTCTCCCTTGCATTGGAATACGGCTGTCAATCCATCGCTTTCCCTCTGATCTCCACCAACAATTATGGTTTTCCCAAGGATCTGGCGCTGCAGATTGCCATCTCCGTCTTCAGCGCTTTCCTGCTGCACCATGATATGCAGATCTATCTGGTGGTATGGGACCGCGGTTCCTATAAGCTTTCGGAAAAACTGTTCCACCATGTAGCCTGCTACATCGATGAACATTACGTCGACAGCCATTTGCAGTTCCCGTCCCGGAAAAAAGGCAATACCCGCTTCCCTCCCGGGCGCTACAGCCGTAAGGAACTGGACTGTGCCTATGCTTGCGAGGAATCCTTCTCCATGCCCTCCCTGGCAGCACCCCAGGCCGCCTCACTCTCTTTGGAGGATATGCTGCGCAATACCGACACAGGCTTCACGGAAACTTTGCTGAAGCTAATTGACCAAGCCGGCAAAAAGGATTCCGAGATCTACAAAAAAGCAGCTCTCTCCAAGCAGCATTTCTCCAAGATCCGCAACAATCCGGAGTATAGACCCACCAAAGCCACCGCCATTGCCCTGGCGCTGGCCCTGGAACTGGATGTGGAACAGACCAATGACCTCATCGGAAGAGCCGGCTACACCTTGAGTAACAGTAGCAAATTTGATGTGATCATCCGCTACTTCATCGAGAGCCACAATTTCAACGTGGTAGAAATCAATGTGGCGCTGTATGAGTTCGACCAACCCCTGCTGGGCGCATAAAAGTCCCCTGGCAGTTGACCAAATCAAACGAAAAACCTCCTATAATGTGGTTACAAACACATTACAGGAGGTTTTACTTATGAAGAAGAATTTAACTGAGATCGTTTTTATCCTGGACCGCAGCGGTTCTATGGCAGGTCTGGAGGATGACACCATCGGCGGCTTCAATGCCATGATCGAAAAGCAGAAGAAGGAAGCCGGTGAGGCACTGGTGTCCACCGTACTGTTTGACAATCACACCGATGTGATCCATGACCGGGTTGACATTCAGAAGGTGGCTCCCATGACCCGGGAGGAGTACTACGTTCGCGGCTGCACCGCTCTGCTGGATGCCGTAGGCAGAGCCATCCACCACATCGGCAATGTCCACAAGTATGCCCGCGAGGAGGATCGCCCCGAGAAGACTCTCTTCGTCATCACCACCGACGGCATGGAAAATGCCAGCCGCGAATACACCTACGATCACTTAAAGGCAATGATCCAGCGTCAGCAGGCAAAGTACGGCTGGGAATTTCTGTTCCTGGGTGCCAATATCGATGCGGTCAGCACCGCCGGCCGGTTTGGCATTGGGGAAGATCATGCCGTCAACTACCACTGCGACAAAGAAGGCACTGCCCTGAACTACGAAGTAGTAAGCGAAGCCATCTGCTCTGTCCGTGCCCATGCCCCCCTGGGGCGCGACTGGAAAAAGCGCATTGATGAGGATTTCAAAAAGCGCAGCAAATAATCCCCATAAAAAATAGGAAGCCATATGGCTTCCTATTTTCCTTTATTTTAACTTCACATTCAGCACGCCCATGGCAGCGGTCTTGAAATCCGCCACGGTTTTCTCTCTCCAGGCTGTTTCCGTGGGGTAATAAAGCTCCATATAATTCTCATGGACAATGGCATCTGTCACCGCATTTTCGGTGGGATACCAGTGGTTCCGGTTTTCATCCACGGTATACTTCAGGCTCAGAATGGTATCGAAGAAATCATCGCCGATGGTGCCGAATTCAAAGCAAGTGGAGAACAGCTCCGCCTTTGCCTGCTTCTGCTCTGCCAGCCGGTAGAAGAAATCGGTGGTATCGCCGGTGGTGGCATAGAAGGACTCCGAATCATAGGCAATGATATAGTCATAGCCAAAGGCTTCCTGAGATTCTGCCTCCGTCATGGTTTCATAGACGGAGTTAAAAATCACCATATTGTAGCGGGGGCCGTAGCCGGAGTGGATATCAATGTGGACAATGTTCTCATAGGCGCTGTCCAGGCACTGAGTAAATACATCCTTCAGATAAACCGTGGAAGCTTCATCGCCGTTGCCGCCGTAGTAGACACCCTGGGGATATTCATACTGACCGGTGAGCAGCGCATCGGAGATGGTACCGGCGCCGTCGGTAATGGCGGTTTTACCCAGGCTCAGATAGAAGCCCACCTCATGCCACAGACCGTTGCCCATCTTACCGGTCGGCTGCAGGAACGTATCCACCTTGGGATATTCTTTATTGGAGCCTAAGTCAAAATTCTCCCAGTCCAGGATGAAATTCCGGTTTAAGTCCACATTGTTCTCGTTATATCTGCGGTAATACTTCATGCCGTAGGGATTCACATTGGCAACCACCAGCACACCGGTATTCTCCTGATCCAGGGTGGGATAAATTTCTTCAAAGAATACATCCAGCATCACCGAGCCGATGTAACCCTCCATGCCATGAACACCGGTGGTCAGCACCACCAGGTTGGTCTTCTCCCCCTGGCTGGGCAGATAGAAAGAATCGATATACAGATCATCGGCAGCATTCACAGGATAGCTGGAAATTTCCACACCCAGTTCCTTTGTCAGATCCTGCAGGTGTGCACGGATGTCCTCATAGCTTTCATAAAAGGATTCGCTGTAGGCAAAGCCGGTTTCCGGCTCCGGCTGACGGACAGCAGATAAAATAATGTGAGGGCCGATCAGCGTTGCCAGCAGCGCCAGCAATACCAGAATGGCCGCAATCCAAAGCAGTTTCTTTTTCATAGTGTTACTTCCTTTGCTTGTTGTCCTCTTATTCTACCTGCATTGGGTAGCATTGTAAATAAGAATATTCCAAATTCGGCATTTCCATGATATAATACATGGAGAAAACAAGGGAGAATGCCTATGACCAAAGATCTTTACAACACCCTGGAAGCCTATATGATCGCTTCCATGGACGACAGTGCCCATGACAAAGAGCATGTGTACCGGGTGCTTTACAATGCTTTGGAGATTGCCAAAGCAGAGCCGGAAGTGGACTACGATATTCTGATTGCCGCCTGCCTTCTGCATGACATCGGCAGAAAAGACCAGGTGGCCGACCCCAGTCTTTGCCACGCGGAAGTGGGCAGCGAAAAGGCATACCGCTTTTTGCTGGAGCAGGGCTTACCGGAAGACTTTGCTTCCCATGTGCGCCACTGCATTCTCACCCACAGATTCCGTAAAAATCTGCCGCCCCAGACTATCGAGGCAAAGATTCTCTTTGATGCCGATAAGCTGGATGTGACCGGCGCCATCGGCATTGCCCGCACCCTTTTATACAGAGGCACCGTGCTGGAGCCTCTCTACCGGCTGCTGCCCGACGGCACTATCTCCGACGGCAGCCATGACATCGGTCACTCCTTCTTCCGGGAGTATAAATTCAAGCTGGAAAAACTCTATGACCGGTTCTTAACGGAAAAAGGCGGGGAATTGGCCAAAGAGCGCCAGTCCATCGCCAAAGCCTATTACGAAAGCCTTTACGAAGAAGTGAACAAAGGCTACACCGCCGGCAGAGAAGCCCTGCAAGCCCATATTGGATAACAAACACCCGACCTGCAAGAGGTCGGGTGTTTTACTTATTTGTATGTACCGATTTCATCCAGCACTTTCATGGCATACAGGTAAGTTTCCAAAGTAACCTCTGGCGGGATACTGTGGTCGGAGTGATAGATATAGCCGCCGCCTTCCATGGCAGCGGGGATCTTATCCCGCAGCTCCGCTTCAATGGCTTCCTTGCCCTTTTTGAAACTCTGCTCAGAAATATTGCCGAAGAAAGTCAGCTGATCGCCAAATTTCCGTTTCAGATCCGCAACATGCATGCCGGTGTTGGCCTGCAGCGCCTGGATCACATTAAGGCCTGCTTCGATCAGATCCGGCAGCAGGGGTTCAATGTAGCCGCAGCTGTGCATAAAGAAGTAAATGCCGTTTGCATGGAGAAAATCGCCCAGCTTTTTATGGCAGGGGAAAAGCAGCTCCCGATAGGTCTTGGGAGAAAACAGGGTGGTACGTGTGCCGCCCATATCCTCCGTGAGCCAAATGGCATCGGGCTTGCAGCCGATGTCCAGCATTTTCTGCACCGTGGCGATGGTAAGGTCGGTGATGCGTTCAAACATCTCCCCCATCATCTCCGGCTCCGCAATCAGATCCATCAGACTGTCCTCAAAGCCATGGTGCCGCCAGGCAGACTCCCAGGGGCCGTACACCGTCACGGGAATGAAGGTCTGCATCTGCCGGAAGGCCTCAAAAATCTCCTTGACCCCCTCCCAGGTGGGATAGGGCTTGGTGTGGAGAAAATAGCTGGCGCTGTCCACACGGGCAGTTCCGTCAAAGTCCAGGGTCAGCCGGTCTTTATACTGCTCCCAATCGTCTACATCCTGCACCATGTGGGACACAAAGTCCATAGAGGACACCATTTTCTTATACCGGCGCACCGTATAGCCGCTGCGGTCGGTGATGGTGTACATTTCCTCGTCCTCGGCGATGATGCCGGTGGGGAAACGCATGGACACGTCCATATAAAGGGGCGTAATATCAAAGCCGAAATACTGATCCACACGGGAGCGGATGACTTTCGTCTCCCCTTCTACGGTGATGGTCATAGGTTCCGGCAGTTTGAGTCCTGCTTTCTGCCAGGCAACCAAAGTATCCTCCCAAAAAGCATCATACTTCGGGATCCGATCCAGGGGGTTTCCTTCAATGGCAGCAATTACCCGCTCCCGGCTGGTCATA
>JAFOBK010000091.1 GCA_017381835.1 Oscillospiraceae bacterium
ACAACACCATACTCGGTGCCGTTTACAAAGGCTTCTACGATGCCCAGTGCATCGAAGGTGTTGATACGGCTGTCGCCGTTGACGTTCATGGTGAGGAGCTGCAGATCAGTGGGTTCCTCACCCTTGCGCAGCCAGGTATCCACAGCGGCCAGCGCATCCTGTGCGTTGATCTCACCGTCGCCGTTGATGTCACCGAAAGTGATGGCATCCTCGGAAACAGCGCCAATGGTGAAGTTCTTTGCATCGATGAATTTGGCCATGTCAATGGTTGCATCCACCAGAGCGACATAAGTGGAAACACCGGTCTTATCGGACACTTCCTTGCTGTACTGGAAGATGATCTCGGTTTCGCCATCCTTGAAGGTCAGCTTGGAACCCTTGGCAATACCAGTAATGGCTACTGCTACAGCCTTCTTGGTGGAAGGAATGATATCCACATCGTCACCTTCGTACAGACAAACCGCACTGAAGGAAACACCAACGACCACATCCACATTACCCTTTGCGGTGTCGGTATTCACAACAATCATCGCGTTCTCATCGGAAGAATCAGAGGTCAGCTTTACAGACATGCCGGACAGAGCAACGCTCAACTTGCTGCCACCGGCAGCACTATCAGCCTTAAATGCAACGTTGAACAGCTCTGCGGGGAACTCTTCGCCGGTGATGGTCAGGTTGGTATTCTTGTTGGAATCGAAATAAACAATACGGAGCTTGCCGGTTTCTTCCTCCACATTCCAGCTGATTTCGCCGCCTTCCAGACGGTTAGATGCGGTTACACCGGTGACGGATACACCTTCGGGAACATTCACGATCAGGTCGATCAGCTTGTAACCAGCCTCGTTATCCCACTTATTGACGCTGATTACGCCGTTGAACGCAGCACCGGGGTTGATCTCAGCAGGCAGACCCAAGGTGGCAACCATTTCATCGCCACTGGGGGTTGCAGCGCCAAAGGTTACATCGGAGTAATCGAACAGAGCAGTCTTGCCATTGATAAAGCGGTCATAGGCAACCAGCGCATAACAGGACTGGTCGGTAGCCATAGCATTGGAGCCCGCGCCGATGATGTGCTGGAAGGTTGCGGAATCTTCCAGATAGTGGGTCAGCAGCGCATCCACAACGGAATTGCCGTTCTTAATGAAGCGGCTGTCAGTGTCGGGATTGATGCCCCACATTGTGGTGGAAACAATGACCCAGGCGCAGCTTTCGGAGCATTCGCTGCCACCGGAAGCGAAGGTGCCGTTGTCATGCTGCATAGCGGACAAACAGGCGAAGGCTTCCTCTGCAGCGGCAGCAACCTCCGGCTGATCTCGGTAGGGGTACAGTGCGGTCAGAGCCATGCCGGTCACATCGGGGTCGGACGCGTAAGTCAGGTTGGCTTGCAGTGCCCAACCGCCATCATCGTGCTGAAGGGACAGGATGGAATCCACGCACTGCTGACGGATGGTGGTATCAGAGGTTGCATAATTGTTGGAATCCAGAGCGATCAGTGCCCAGATGGTGCCGTTCAGACCCTGTTTCTTGATCCAACTAAAGCCATTGGCGCTGTATGCCTCCACCAGATCCCAGTCACCCACAGAAGTGGCATCGATGCCCAGAGCGGACAGAGCCACGATCAAGCGAGAGTTTTCGGTGGACTTGTTCTTGTGCAGCGCGCCGCTCATATTCACGGATGCCGCAGTGGTATTCACGGTTTCCACGATGCGGTCGTAGTAACCGGTGAAGTAGGCATTATCCTTGGCATAGTAGTTTCCACGAGCCAAGCTCAACACAGTCCACTCACCTGCGGTAGTACCGAAAACAGGCTCGGTGACAGTAGCGGCAAGCTGGGCCATGGTAGCATTCAGTACAGAACTGACGCTCTGAGGTTCACGGGGATTCTCGGGCTCCTCAGGTACAGGCTCTTCTGCTGCGTTTACAGTTACCTTTGCATAGCCGGGAGCAGAAACGATGGCCTCGGAGTACTCATTGCCATAGCCTCCATCTACCCACAGGTAATAGGTACCAGCAGCGGGGAAGGTAATGGATGCACAGCCATTGCCGTCGGTGGTCACTGAACCTGCCACATCGCCATAGGCAGTACCGTAGAACACTTCGTAGTCGGGAACATCGTAGAATACGGAGTTATACTCGTAATCCTTGGTTCCCTTGATCAGCTTCACATCACAGGAAACACCGGCTTCTGCGGTATATGCATGGGTAATTTCGCCGTTACCATCTGCAAAGAAATGGAAGCCGTAGGCAGAGTCCTGGTAAAAATCCCAGCTGCTAAAACTGGCAAGGTCGATGAAATCACCAGCCTCCAGAACGATCTGGTCGGAGGTAGCGCCCCAACCGGCACCTGCCAGAGGATACTGACCATTCAGGTAGTAGTTCAGGTTCTCATCAAAGCCAAAGATGCCTCCCTGGAAATAGGAGCTACCAGCTGCGCCGGTAAAGTTCACATCGCTCCAACTGCCGCCATAGATATTTTCGTGGGCATAGATGATGAGCTGGAGGGCAGTGGTTTCATAGCTACCGTCGCCGTCCTCATCGTATTTGTAATCACTCAAACCGTATTCGTCCAGGTCAATGGATGCTAAGTTTTCAAAAGATACAGGGATATAGGCAATCGCATTTCCATTTTTGTCATTGATGTACTTGCCATCAAAGCTGACGGAGATGTAAACACTGTCTGCACCGGTCGCAAAGGCGGTGGCAGGCAGCAGACCCAGCATCAGTACAAAGGCGAGGATCATACTTAAGATTTTCTTGGTAGTTCGCATAACAGAATCGTCCTTTCTTATGCTTGGTTGTTCTTTACCTTGGGTTCTTTCAATCCGGCAGACTCCAATGCGCGGGGCCACGGCCCAAGGTAT
>JAFOBK010000092.1 GCA_017381835.1 Oscillospiraceae bacterium
CGGATGCGCTCCTTGACGATCTTCTTCATCTCAGCTTCGATCTGGGTCAGATGCTCGGGGGTGAAGGAGAAGGGAGCGTCAAAGTCGTAGTACCAGCCCTCGTCGATGGCGGGGCCGATGGCCAGCTGAACCTCAGGCCACAGACGCTTGACGGCCTGGGCCATCACATGGGAGCTGGTGTGCCAGAAGGTCTTGCGGAATTCGGGATTTTCGAACGTGTACAGATTTTCTTCAGACATGGTAGTTTCCTCCTTTTCATAATGGCTCCCCTTTTAGGGGAGCTGTCAGCAACGCTGACTGAGGGGTAAACGGATGTATCCGTTCCGCTAACCCCTCCGCCCAGTGTGCGCACTGGGCACCTCCCTTTGCAGGGGAGGCATGGGAGAAGGTATAAAAAATACCCACCCCCTGAAAAATCAGGGGTGGGATACAAAGTATTCCACGGTTCCACCCTGGTTGCGGACGTGTCCGCCACTCATTGACACTGTAACGGGTGCGCCCGGCAGGCCATTTCCGACCTGCAGCTCAGAAGTGGTATCGCAGAAAGCAGGGTTACAGAAGCTTTTCACCATGCAGCTTCCTCTCTGGGAATCTTACTTTCGCGCGTGTCTTCATCGCAGCTTTTTAACGGATAAATGATAGCACAGTTTCCCGGTTCTGTCAAGAAGTGGGTGGGAAAAGGGAAGAATCCCCGTGTGGAGGGGAGGCGACAAAATACGGCCTGTTTCACCCTCCGGGGGGAGAGCGGACATGGAAAAAGACCGGATTTGGTTTACCATAACAGAAAAATACCGGCAATCGGGAAAAGGTTACATTATTATGGAAATTATGTCAACATATGTTACTTATGACACTAGATATCGTGGTGAAAACTGACAAAAAACCATATATTTTGGGTGTGGTAAAACAAGTAGTTTACATAAAATATCAAGAGAAAAATGGCGAAAAGTTCCGCAAACATGGTCAAAATCGCAAAAGACTTGACTTTTTCGAAATATTTGCTATAATATCCCCAACGAGAGAAATACACGATGTATCTAATTGTAACTATTTGATATCTTGTAAAGATGCAATTTCTCAATCAAGGTTTCGAAAGGAGGTTCGTTGATGCAAGGCCTTCCCCTGTTTGCAGCTAGAAGAAGAAACTTTTTTCTCCATGTATGCGCAATCGCAATCCCTCTGGTCCTTTTGGTGACCATGCTTAGCCAAAATGTTTTTGCCCAGAATACATTCGTGATCACAGACGGCGATCAGGTCATTGTACATACGACCTACGCTTCGGACCCCGCCATGGCGCTCAATGAGGCCGGTGTGGATGTAGACCCCGATGAATATTACACCACCCAGTCTGAGGATGGTGTGTACGATATCACCGTCCAAAGAGATGACGCTGTCACCGTTGTGAACTGCGGTGAGGAAATGAAGGTGCTGATCCAGGATAAGACCGTGGGCGCTCTGCTGGAGCGTGCCGGTGTGCGTACCGGTGAGGGCTACCTGGTTTCCTGCCCTCTGACCGATAAGCCCGTGGACGGCATGACCGTGATCGTAGACCATGTGGTGGTCAATGAAGAAGTGTATACTGTGGAGGTGCCCTTCGCTACCTCTACTGTGGAAGATCCCTATCTTCCGGAAGGTGAGGAGAAGATCCTGACCGAAGGTGTGGTAGGTCAGATGCTCTGTACCGCCGATGTGGAGTACCGCAATGCTGCGGAAATCAGCAGAAGCGTAAAGAACACCCAGCAAATCCGCCCCGTTCAGAATCAGGTGGTGGCGGTGGGTACCGGCGAGCTGGTGGAAAATACCGCCCAGCTGCCGCAGGTGGGCCCGGGCGCTCAGCTGCCTTTGATCGGCGAGGATGTGATCGTGCTTCCCAGCGGCGAAGTGCTGACTTACTACGCCAAGGATACATTTGAGGCAACTGCCTATACCATGTATGACGCCGGCTGCGATACCATTACCGCCTGCCAGACCGAAGTTCGCTGGGGCGTGGTGGCGGTGGATCCTAAGGTGGTTCCTTACGGCACCAGAATGTTTGTGCTCAATACCGACGGCAGCTTTGTCTACGGTATTGCCACCGCAGAGGACTGCGGCAGCGCCATCCAGGGCAAAGAGCTGGATCTGTATATGCCCACGCTGGATGAGGCCTTTGATTACGGCCGCCAGCCGGTGACGGTTTACTTCCTGGGCGATGCCTACTGGACATACTGATAACTGCAAACCAATTCCCCGCAGCAAAAATGCTGCGGGGATCTTTTTGTGCAAAGAAAACTACCCAGTCCCAATCCAGCGGATTGCCTCCCTCTCCGCCGGCCTAAGAGCCGCCCTATGGGCGGTTGGCCTCTGTACGCCCGCCTGCGGGCGGGTGTGTTGAGGGAGGTGGATTCGCCGTCAGGCGAAGACGGAGGGAGAGAAATAAGAAGTGAAATCGTCTCTCCCCCAGTCTTTTTGCTGCGCAAAAATCCAGCCCCCTCGTCAGAGGGGGCCATGGGTGCGTGCGTAACCGGCAGATGCAGAAACCGGAACAGAGTGTTGCAATTGGGCGGTTTTTTGATTATTATTAAAAAAGAAGAAATGGCAATGGCAGGTAATGCCACTTTGCGTAAGGAGGGTGCGGGATGAAAAAGCGGATGCTTTGTATACTGCTAGTGCTGGCTATGGTTTTGGCTCTGGCTGTTTCCGTTTCCGCGGATGAATATGACGATCTGCGCAAGCAGATGCTGGACAGCTTCCAGTCGGAGAAAATGCTGGATATCCGGCAGTATGAGCTGGAGGTTGAGCAGGTGCAGGAGATCTATGACAAGCTCTACCACAGCGGTCAGCTGCCCTGGTATGCGGATGAAGACTGCGACTATGTGTTCGGCGAAGGGGACACCGTCAGCAGATTCCGTCCGAAAGTGCTCAATGAAAGACTTTATAAACGGGATCTTTATGAGCAGAAAGTGGCGGAACTGATTGCGGAAAGCTGCAAGAGCTGGATGAGCGACTGGCAGAAGGCGGTCAGCGTCCATGACTACATTGTGCTGCATACCATCTATGACGAATCATATAAGTACAACACCGGCTATGACAGCCTGATCGGCGGCACGACCCTGTGCTATGGCTACAGCATGCTCTATATGGATGTGATGAACCGGCTGGGCATTCCCTGCCAGATCGTGATCGCCGAGGATGTGGGTGACGGCAGTGGACATGCATGGAATGTGGTGCAGCTGGATGGGCAGTGGTATCATGTGGATCTGACCTGGGCCGATCCCGTTCCCGATATTTACGGCTTCAGCGGCCACAGCTTCTTCCTGAAAACCGATGCGGAGTTTAAAGAGGGAAGAGATGCCCATGACTTCCCCTGGGAGGCCCTGGTGGAGGTCAGCGAAGAATCCTTCACCCAGGATGATTTCCTGGAGGATGTGTACAGCGCTGTTTACTTTACCGATGCAAACCACGCGATCTATCGGAGGGAAGTGGGTAACTTCTGCGCGGTGGTGTCAAGGGATCTCAGCACCGGAAAAGAAACCATTTTGGCCGATTATTACTGGGCTTACCTGGATTTGGGAGATGGAGAGTATTGCTATCCCACCTACGGCCTGAGCTACTGGAACGGCCGGATCTACTTCAACCAGGAGGATAAGGTGCTGTCCATGCTGCCCGACGGCAGTGACCTCAAGGAAGTTTACAGCATGGAGATCACGGACCGGTATATCATCGGCGCCATGGCTGAAGACGGTATGCTGTATCTGAATCTGGCGGATATGGAAGGCAATGTGGAGCAGACAGAGGTGAAACTGGAAAATGTAGAGTTTCACAGCCACAGTTATGAGGAGAAAATCGTCTTCGCCACCTGCCAGGCAGAGGGCTACCGCCATATGACCTGTCAGTGCGGCATTTCCTATAACCGTATCCCCATCCCCCAGCTGGAGCATATGCTCATAACCACCATGGATAAAGCGCCTACCACCGAAGCACGGGGTGAGATCCGCCGGTGCTGTCTGCACTGCCAGTATCAGGAGCGGGAATATCCCCCGGCACTTCCTGCGCCGGAGGCAAAAATGCCTCTGTGGATTCCTATTGTCGGCGGTGTGCTGGCGCTGGGAATTTTGGGAATGGTTGCGGTGGTGGTCAAGAAGCGCCGCAGCGTCACCGAAAGCTAGATTTTCATTGCAAACCCGCCCTTCTTCTGCTATGATAGCAGCAAGAAAGGCGGGTTTTTTATGATCGATGTTTGTAATATTCAAGTGATGAAGCCTCTGCTGGCAGAGCACGGTTTTCACTTTTCCAAAGCTAAGGGTCAGAACTTTTTGATCGCCCGGTGGGTGCCGGAGCGGATCGCCGAGGATTCCGGCGTCAATGAGAATGTGGGTGTGCTGGAGATCGGCCCCGGTATCGGCCCTCTGACCCAGCAGCTTGCCTTGCGGGCGAAGAAGGTCTGCGCCGTGGAGCTGGATACCCGGTTAAAGCCCATTCTGGATCTGACGGTGGGTGAATTTGAGAACCTGGAGATCGTGTGGGACGATGTGCTGAAGCAGGATGTGAAGGCGCTGGTTGCCGAGAAATTTGCGGGATTGACCCCCATGGCCTGCGCAAACCTTCCTTACTACATCACCTCTCCTATCCTCAGCGCCCTGCTGGAGGCTGAGTGCTTCGATGCGGTCACCGTTATGGTGCAGAAGGAAGTTGCCCTGCGGATCGCCGCAAAACCCGGCACAGCGGACTACAGCGCCTTTACGGTGTTCTGCCAGTTCTACGCAGAGCCGGAACTGCTGTTTGATGTGCCTGCCCACTGCTTTATGCCCCAGCCGAAGGTGACTTCCGCGGTGGTGACCCTGCGCACCAGAAAGGAACTTCCCTGGGAGATCCTGGACAAGGATATTTTCTTCCGTACCGTCAAGGCCAGCTTTGCCATGCGCCGGAAGAAGCTGCAGAACGGTTTGGCAGCCGGCTTCCCGGAGCTGGGTAAGGCCGGTGCAGGCGAGGTCATTGCGGCATGTGGTTTGCCGGAAAATGTCCGGGGTGAGACTTTGGATATTCAGCAGTTTGCAGATATTGCTAATGAAATTGTTAGGAGAAAGCAAAATGTTTGAGTATTTATTTTTGGATCTTGACGATACCATTCTGGATTTTCAGAAGGCTGAGCATATCGCCCTCAGCAAGACCCTGAGAAGCTTCGGACTGGAGCCGGATGAACATGTGCTGAAGCGCTACAATCTCATCAACAAGGCTCACTGGGAGGCTTTGGAGCGGAAAGAACTGACAAGAGAGCAGGTGCTGGTGGGCAGATTCCAGGTGCTGTTTGAGGAGATGGGCATTTCCGTGGAGCCGGTTACCGTGGCCCGTACCTATGAGCGCAATTTGGGCATCGGCCATTATTTCCTCCCCGGTGCGGAGGAGGCTGTGGAGCGTTTGAGCAAAAAGTATAAGCTTTACCTGGCCAGTAACGGTACGGCCTCCGTGCAGAAGGGCCGCATGACCAGCGCCAACCTCTACCGCTTCTTTGAAAAGGTGTTCGTCTCCCAGGAGATCGGCGCCAACAAGCCGTCGGTCGAGTATTTTGAGCGCTGCTTTGCTCAAATTCCCGGCTTTGACAAGTCGAAGGCCATCATCGTGGGCGACAGCCTGACCTCCGATATTTTGGGCGGTCAGAACGCAGGCATCGCCACCTGCTGGGTAAACCCCAATCATAAGGCAGGTCGGGAGGATATCCGGGTGGATTATGAGATCGAGGCCCTGAGCCAGTTGGAAGCACTGTTGGAATCATTGAAATAGTTAATTGTAGGGGAGGGTCTTGACCCTCCCGGCGGTACAATCTTGCGTGTTTGCATTGGATTTCGGCGAAAACGAAAGTGCCTTCTGCGCGGGAGGGTCAAGGCCCTCCCCTACAGGATATGAAAAAAGGATGATGGAATATGTTTGGATATGTGGTTTTGGCGCTGCTGTTTCTGTGGGGCATATTGATGATCGCAAAGCCCGATCTTTTGTGGCGCATTGAACACAGCGGCCAGCTGGATCGGCAGCAGCCTACGGAAAAGTATATTTCTACCATGCGCATCGCCGGCAGCTTCTGCATGGTGCTGGCTGTTGCGTTGTTTGTGATGTTTTTGCGCTGACAGTTAGAGAAAGGAGCACGACCATGGGATATGTAGGATTGATTGCGTTGTTTGTGATCGGTGTTATGATGTTCTGGAAGCCGGAGCTTATGTGGAAAATTGAGCATCTTCTCTCTGTCAAAGGTGGAGAACCCACGGATTTTTATTTGTCAATGATGCGCATCGGCGGTGTGGTGTTTGCTGTGATCGCGGTAATTCTTGCGATAAGTTTTTGGTAAATAGAAAGAAAAGAGCGTGCTGTAGTTTGCAGCACGCTCTAAAATTATGCACAAGATGTTATAAATACTGCGTCATTGCGAGGAACGAAGTGACGTGGCAATCCGCATCTTATTCTGTCTGTGCGGTTGGAGGTTGTTCCTATAAGGAGAACGGATTGCCACACCAGTGTGCGCACTGGTTCGCAATGACGTGGTTATCGAGGTTCTTTACCCTCGGAGAAGATGCGGATCATTTCACGGGTGAGGCTGATGCCGTCGTCCTTGGCGGGAAGTGCGTGGCGGTCATACCAGCCGGCTTCGGACAGTTCGTTCTCGTCGATGCGGATGGTATCGTCCCCGTCCAGGTCGCAGAAATAGCCCAGCAGGAGATTGCCCGCGATGCCCCAGGGCTGGCTCTTGTAGTAGCGGATATTCTTGACCTTCAGGCCCACTTCCTCCATGACCTCTCTTGCCACACCTTCTTCGGCGGTCTCACCGATTTCCAGGAAGCCGGCGATCAGGGCAAAGCGGGTATAGGCACGGCCGGCATACTTACTCAGCACCAGCCGGTCTCCATCACAGACCGCAATGATGGCGGCGGGGGAGATCCGGGGGAAGATCATATTACCGCAGGAAGGGCAGCGCATCATCCGCTCTTTGTGGTCATGCTCTGTTTTATTGCCGCAGCGGCCGCAGAACTGATTGTTTTTATACCAGGTGAATAAATGCCAGCCGGTCATGGCGGCGAAGCAGATATCCTTGCTGATAGTCTGACGCAGAGAGGCGGCAGGCTCATAGGCAAAGCCGGGAATCTCGCCCGCTTCACCCATCCACAGGTAAAAATCATGTTCCTGCATGGAGAAAATGAATTGGGTTTTCATGCCGCCCCAGGTGTGCCAGCTGCCGCAAAGATCTTTTGCCTGAGCCCAGGTGGGGAGGGTCAGCACATTGTCTTCATCCCGATGGATGAGAATATCTCCGCCGCGCATACACAGCAGAATGTCCTCTGCCTTGGGGAGGGATTCGTGGTATTGATTGTCCAAATGTCCGAAACTAAGATCCTGAAGCATGGAAATGATCCTTTCTTTTGGGATGCATGTGCATGTTTTGCATTGCATCGGATGCCAACTACAAATACAACTACAGCTACAACAACAAAAACAAATACAAAAACAATATCAAATACAGATACAAACAGGTCCGGGTTTTTGGGCGGTTTACCCCCCTGAAATTCTCACTTTTTTGTCAAAAAATGAAGAACTCTGTGGGAAAGCTGTGAAATGGCCTGTGGAAAGCTTACCGGTAATTCACAGCGAAGTACTTGTAAAAAGCAGCGGCTTCGCCGATGGCAGCGATGTCCAGGTTCTCATCCGCTGCGTGAATGCTGCCCAGCTGCTGCTTACTCATTCTGGTGGGAGCAAAGCGCAGCACGCAGTTACACAAGGGAGTCAGCCGCCAGGCATCGGTACCGGCAGGCAGGATGTAGGGGGCGGCGGGATAGCGGGGGAAGACCTTGGCAAGGCAGTCCATGGTATAGCGGTAAGCGGGGGAGGACATGTCCGCGGGCGCGTAGTATTCCTCACGCTGGGTTTCCAAAGTAACGCCGTACTTGTCAGCCACAGCCTTGAAGGCAGCATAGTCGGCCTTCAGATCCTCTTCGTTGATGTTTCGCAGCATCACAGCGGCGGTGCATTCCTTGCTGTTCACGCTGCCCTGGATCTCCTGGAAATTGCAGGTGGTGCCAACCATGCCGCCGGCGGTGGCATTGAGCTTGGGCAGCACTTTCGTCAGAAGTCCGCCGAAGAGCCACAGATTGCTCATCAGCAGCTTCATGGGCAGCTTGCAGTAGGGGGCAAGACCCAGGAACATGGCACGGGTCTGGGGATGGAGCCGGCGGATGAAGACATTCCTGGTGGTGATCTCCTGGATGAACTGGGACATCCGCTCCACGGGGTTGCCCTTGAAAGCGGTGAGGCTCACATGGCTGCTCTCGTTCTTCACGGTGCACTTGAGCCGCAGACGGCCCTTTTCATGGACGGCCACCATGGCGCACATTTCGCAGTCCATACCTGCCAGGGGAGGCTCCACAATGGCGCCGCCTTCGTCCAGAATGACTTCGAAGGTGATGTTGTTTGCACGGCAGTATTCCAAAGTGGCGGACATGCCGTTGCCGCCCAGCTCCTCGTTGTGGGAAGAAACAATGTAAACATTGACGGGGGGCGTGATGCCTTCTCTGAGCATTTCCTCCATGGCGAACAAAATGGCGCAGAGGCTGCCCTTGGTGTCCGCAGCGCCGCGGCCGTAGACCTTGCCGTCCTTGATGATTCCCTCAAATGCGGGCATGGTCCAGTCGGTGTCGGCAGGTACCACATCGTGATGGGACATGAGGAGGATATTGCGGGTAGTGTCCTTACCGGGGATTTTGTACAGCCAGCAGTCCTCTGCCAGAAGCTGATGCTCGGCTTTTTCGTGGAGAAGAGGGAAGTCCTCTGCCACAACGGCGCGCAGCTTGGCAAACTCGGTGTCATCGTGGCTGTCCTTTACGGACACGGTGGCGGGCTGCAGCATACGGGAGAAGGTTTCACCGTAGGTCTTCAGCTGTTCTTCGGTGAAGGTGGGGTGATCGCCCTGAAGCTTTCTTGCCTTGGCGGTGACCATTGCGGCATTGAGAAACAGCACCGCAGTAAGAACCAGGATGATACCCAGAATCGCGTATAAAATGACCATGTTTTTAGGCCTCCTTTTGTTTCTATGGTTCAGTATAGCATCCCTTTGAGATGCAGTCAAACACTTGCAAAAGAAAATATAGGGGAGGGGCAAGCCCCTCCCTTTTTCTATACTGCTGGTTCAGGTCCCTGCCGGGGGCGGTACTTTCTTGGTCCGCCAAGAAAGTACCCAAAGAATGCGGCATAGGGGAGGCGCTAAGAAATTGCTCCCGCAATTACATGCGCCCTCCCCTATGTACCCCACCCGCGCCGCATCACCGTTAGAGCATACAGAGTTTCGGTACGGTAAATTACCGTACTGAAACATTGCAGGGTCTATCGTAAATGCGCTGCGGGAGGGATTCTCAAGGGAGGGCGCCTGTTCTAGCGGGAGCTAGATCTCAGCGCCTCCCTTGAGTCGGTTCTTTCGTATCTTTCTTGCCGAAACAAGAAAGATACCCGCCGGAGGCAATAGCACTATCGGTAAAGAAGAATTCTTTCACAAGAAGTACTGCTCTGATATCGGGGAAATATCGGTTGCTATTTGAAAGTGTCCGTGGTATAATGACAGCTGTATTTGCAAGAAAGAGAGGAAACCCCTTATGTCTACTCCTACCCGGCAGACACCCAAGGTGGGCACCCTGGAAAAACTGGGTTTTGCCACCTTCTCCACTGCCAGTAATGTGGTCTTTAACTTCAAAGACCTGTTTTATCTGTTCTTCCTGACCAATGTCATGGGCATCAGCATTGCCCATGCCGGTATCATCACCGGTATCGGTATTATCTGGGATGCCATCAATGACCCCCTGGTTGGCTTCTGGGCGGTGAATCACCAGTTTAAAAACGGTGAGAAAGTCCGGCCCTTTGCCCTTTGGTGCGCCGTTCCCTGGGCCATCACCGTGGTGCTGATGTTCAGCTGCTTCGATGTGGCTTACGGCATGAAACTGGCTATCTGCATGGCCATCTACTTCCTGTTTGAGCTGTTTAACACCTTTGCTGCCATTCCCTACAACTCCATGGGCAGCCTGGCCACCAACCGGGACGAGGATCGCCGTGCCATCAATGTGGCCCGTAATCTGGGCGGCTGTGTTGGCTCTGCCATCGGCGCTGTGGCTATGTACCCTCTGCTGAATCTGTTCGGCGGTCTGGACGAGGGCGGCAATATCATCCCCGGCGACCCCGGCAAGCATGCCTTCTTCTGCGCAGCCATTGTCATGGGCTGCGTGTGCATCCTGGGCAGCTTCGCCCACTACTTCACCACCCGTGAGCGGGTGAAGCAGGAGAGCGAGGACGAGAGCAAGATCAATGTCTTCCAGGCTCTCAAGATGCTCTTTGCCTGCCGCAGCTGGGTGATGAACACCCTGTATGTGCTGTGCTACGGCATGCTGAACCTGCTGATCATGAGCACCATCAACTACTACGCTACCTATGTCATCGGCTCCTCCTCCGCAGCCACCATCATCATGGCGCTGTACCTGGTGGTGTCTGTGGTCTTCTCTGTGCTGAGCATTCCCATTGACAAGAAGTTGGGCCGCCGCAAGACCATGATCAGCTCCGCCCTGGTGTATGTGGTGGGTAAGATCTGGTTTGTGCTGGATCCCTTCTCCTACGGCGCGATTCTCGTCAATGCCCTGACCGTTGCTTACGCCATGACGCTGGCATTCGTGCTGTTCAATACCAACCGCAATAACATTGCGGACCTGGTGGAATGGAAGAACCACCGCCGTATCGACTCTCTGGTCAGCACCTGCGACAACCTGGCTGCCAAGCTCAGCAAGGCCGGCGCTAATCTGCTGATGACCGGTGCATTGGCTGCCGCCGGCTTCAATGCGGAGCTGAGCGTCCAGCCGGAGGCTGCCATCAACACCATCAATGCCATGCTGGGCTGGGTGCCTATGTGCATCGCCTTCGTGATGCTCATCGTTGTGTTCTTCCATCCCATTGAGAAGGACATGGCCGCTATGAATGCTGAGAGAGGTTAAACTATGTGGATTGCGATTGTTGCGCTGATTTTGGTGTGTCTGTCCGTGGCAGGCATGCGTACTGTGGCTCTGAAAGCCCCTGCAAAAGTTGCCTATGATCCCCAGATCACCCCGGAAGAAGTGAAAACGGCGGAGGAAAAGCTGGGCGCTATGGTGCGCATTCCCACCGTGTCCAAGCATGAGCATGAGGATCTTTCCGATTTTTACCGCTATCATGCAGAACTGGAAAAGCAGTTTCCGCTGCTGCATAAGCATCTGAAAAAGACCGTACTGAACGGCACGCTGCTGTATCTGTGGAAGGGCAGCGATCCCACTTTGTTGCCTATTCTGTTTATGGGTCACCAGGATGTGGTGCCTGCTTCCGATGAGGGTTGGTCTGTGCCTGCCTACTCCGGCGCGGTGAAGGACGGCTGTCTCTACGGCCGCGGCACTTTGGACTGCAAGGGCACCATGTATGTGCAGATGCAGGCGGTGGAAGAACTGCTGGCAGAGGGCTTTGTGCCCTTTGGCGATGTGTATTTGGAGTACTCCATCAATGAGGAGACCGGCGGCGACGGCGCTGCTGCCGCTATGCGCTACTTAAAGGATAAGGGTATCCGGCTGGCCCTTGTCATGGATGAAGGCGGCGCGGTGATCGAGGAGGCCATTCCCGGCATGGATCGCCCCTACGCGGTGCTGGGCATCACGGAAAAGGGCTACATGGATGTGAAGATCACAGCCCGTGGCAAGGGCGGCCACAGCTCCACGCCACCCAGAAAGACACCTGCCGCACGGCTCTTTGCCTTTGCAAACGAGATCGAGCGGAAGCGGCCTTTCAAGAAAAAGCTGATTCCTGAAGCAAAGAAGATGTTCCGGCAGATGGCACCTGCCATGCCCCTGGGCATGCGCTTTTTGATGGGCAATCTGTGGCTGACAAAACCCCTGGTGATGGCGGTGATGCCCCTGGTGTCTCCCTTCAGCGAGGCGCTGATGGCCACCACCTGCTGCTTCACTCAGATGAAGGGCTCGGATGCCGCCAATGTGATCCCCAAGGAGCCTTATCTCATTGCCAATCTGCGCACTAGCGTCCATCAGAACTGTGAGCAGAGCCTGGCAGTGCTGAAAAAGTACGGCAAGAAGTATGACCTGGAGTTTGAGGTGCTGCTGCAGCGGGATGCTTCCCCCGTCTCCAACATCCGCTCCGTGGCTTACGATTACGCGGACAAGACCATCCGGGAGCATTTCCCCGATGCGGGCACCGCCCCCTATCTCATCATGGGCGGCACCGACTGCCGGCACTTCCACGCTTTGACGGATACGGCGCTGCGGTTTGCCCCCATTCGCATGAACGATGCCCAGAACGC
>JAFOBK010000093.1 GCA_017381835.1 Oscillospiraceae bacterium
AGCGTACCGGTTCGAGTCCGGTTGCCGGCACCAACAAAAAAGAGGAGGCCAATGCCTCCTCTTTTTTGTTGGTAATGGTTCCGGACTCGAACTCATCTAACTGCATCATGCCGGTGGCATGATGCAGCCACCAGTTCAAAAACTGATGGCAATGACATGCCTGTGTCACTGCCGGATGGGTTTGAATCCCTGGTTATGAAACAAAAAAAGAGAGGCCTTAAAGGCCTCTCTTTTTTGGTGCCGGCAACCGGACTCGAACCGGTACGCTTTTAACGGCGAGGGATTTTAAGTCGTTATCCCTTTCCAGAATTTTCTGCCCTGAAATGGACAATTCCGGACTTTTTTTCCACGATATAAGCCGCAAGAAATGACATTCTCCGAAATATTTCGATTTTTACAGTCACCAAACATCAACCTTCGATTTTCTTCTCTAACCCCCAATTTCCCCTTGATTTGCAAGGATTTTTAGCAACTTGGAGGGATGTTGGAGGGATGGGAAAATGTTGTCGACAAGGTTTGGCTCAATTCAACAGAAATAATTATATCAGTTTCCCCCGTTGTTGACAACATCTATATTGGAGCTGATAATTTATGAAAGACAGAAAATACTATGAACGGCTTTACGCAAAATACCCTGATGTTGTTACCACCGCACAGCTTTGCAAAATGCTTGGCGGCATCGCAGATTCAACGGCTCGGAAACTGATTCGCAATAATCATATCAAGCATTACCAAATCCGTCGTTCCTATCTCATTCCAAAATCCTGTGTTATCGACTATGTTCTAAGCGATCATTACTACAAGTATCGAGATCAGCTTAGTGCATGGGTTTGATTCCCCATTGTGAGAAAGCACCCCTCGGGGTGCTTTTTTCATGCTCATTTTTTAGGAGGTAATATATTGAACCCATCGTTAAAAACCATTGATGCTCCTGCTGCCAGAGAACCCCCTGTTATTGGGACGATCCATGCCATTCCCTTGTCAGAACTGCATCCCATGCCATGCAGCCCCTTTCAGATTCGGGAGGATGCAGCCATGGTGGATCTCATTGACAGCGTTCAGCAATACGGAGTGCTGATCCCTGCGGAGGTACGTCCCCGACCAGAGGGTGGGTACGAAATCATCTCCGGCGCTCGTCGCAAACACGCAAGCGAGCTGGCAAATCTGGAATCCATGCCTGCCATCATCCGTGACTTGGATGACGATGATGCTATCATCCGTCTTGTGGACAGCAATTTCCAGCGGGAAAATACCCTACCCTCGGAACGGGCCAGGGCTTTCAAAATGCGTATGGAAGCTGCCAAGCGTAAAGCGGGCAGACCCCGGAAAGAGGAAAAAGAAAATGCGCCGAAAATTTCGGCTAATTTCCGCAGCGATGACGCTGTGGGAGAACTGGCAGGAGTCAGTGGTGATACGGTGCGAAACCTGATCTCTTTGACCCAGCTTGTACCGGAGCTGATGCAGATGGTGGACGATAAGAAAATCGCCCTCACCCCTGCCTATCAGATTGCGGCGCTCCCGGAAAACGAGCAGAAGCTGCTGCTGGAAACCATCGACAGCGAACAGGCAACCCCATCTTTATCCCAAGCCCAGCGTATGCGAAAACTCAGCCAAAGCGGAGAACTGAACGAGGATACAATGCTGAACATTATGATGGAGCAAAAAAAGCCCGTCAGCAACGACATCATGCTTTCCGGAGAAAAGCTGCGGAAGTATTTTCCCAAGTCCTATTCTCCCGCCAAAATTGAAGAAACTATTTTTAAGCTGCTGGACGCATGGCTGCGAAAGCGGCAGCGGGATCAAAGCAGATAATTTCATATCATCAGCCACCGGACAA
This sequence comes from Oscillospiraceae bacterium, assembly GCA_017381835.1. Next base: position 1,838 of record JAFOBK010000093.1, read on the forward strand.
GTTCTACTTGCCCGGATTTTTTATTTCCCCCGGAAGGAGTTTCCCATGAACAAACGAGCCTATCACATCCCACCCAGCAGCGCAGAGTGTCGGCAGTGCAAATCCTATCGGCCTGACATTGGATGCAGTGAAATCAGCTGCATCCAATTAAAAGCCGCAATCAACGACGGCACTGTGACCTACCGCGATCTGCTTATGACCATCTACCCACAGCCTCCCACTTTAGGCTGGAAAATCCAGGAGCTGGCGGGAACATATCTCGGCAAACTCTGGAATGACACCAATCATCATGCCCGGTTCCATTTTCTTTACAGTCGTCTGGGGCCTATGCAGTGTGTCTCCCCCAGCGAGGGGCGCCGCTTCATTGCCGCACTGTTTTTATGCACTACCAGTGATGAACTCTATAAGCGTACCCGCCCCTGCTTTCAAACATCCCGAATTGACTTTACGAAATGTCATACCGTGAAAATGTCAAGAGAGCATTCCTTTATGCTCTATGCCGCCAGATGCCTGTATGAGCGAAAGGACGAAAAGCTCATTCTGAATCTGGGCTACTCCTATGCAGTTTACTCTCTGAATCTGCGTGTCATTCTGCATGGCATCCTCATTGCAAAATACGGTCCTGCTGTTTTCGGGCTGAAGGGCGATGGAGGTTGCTGATGGGAATTAACTCTGAAATCATCCACGGTCATGATCTTCTCGCTGTGGAGCGGTTCAAGGATGCCACCCGTCACATGATTATCTTCGATATTCTCTCCCGGAATACCCCCTACGGCGAGAAAGGACAGCGTGTTCGCCTGTTCCTGACCGACTACGAATATTCCAAAGCGCAGTCCGCCCACCAGCAGCGGGAAATCAAAATCCTGCGCCACGCATCCATCATTGAGGGGCATATTGTCCCGGATAAAAAACGCAAACGGCGTAATGCCAGAAAATAAATTGGAGGAATCTATATGAACTCTATCAAAAAACTCAAAGAAAATGTTGCCAGCTTTATGACTGAGATTGCCGCCCATTACGGCATTCCCAAGTCAGAAGTTGTGGCCACCCTGCGGGAAATCAACTTCTATTGCCTGTATCAGACCCTTTGCCGGGAAGCCATTCCAGTATTCACTTTCCGGGCCTGCGGAGATAAGGAAGGACAGCAGCCCTTCAGCGGTGAAAAACTGTTCCCCTGCTGTGCCATCAACCTTTACCGTGTTTCTGACTATGGAACAGAAAATGAGCATCTGGCAAATGTTCATTTCATGGAGGTATGGCTGCGGGAGGATCTGACTCTTGCTGTCACTTCCTGCTTCCATGTGGACAATAAGATGGAACGCTACCGCACCTCCTACCGGGTCCACAAGGGCTGTGAGTGGCCGTTTGAAGAAGATGAATTTGACTTCGATGCCTTTGTGCTTGGGCTGATGGACGCCGCTCCGGGCATGACAGAAGGTCAGCCGTTCTTTGAACCCTAAGTCTCTAAAATTCAAATCTAATCCAGATAGGAGTTTTTTAGGATTATCGCAGAAAGGAATGGATGGAACATGGCAGTGTTCAGAATTGATAAAACCAGGGACTATACCGTAATGGCAAATTTCCATCTGCGGGATATCTCCCTTTCGTTGAAAGCAAAAGGTCTTTTGAGTCTTATGCTGTCCTTACCGGAAAACTGGGACTATACCACCAAAGGTCTTGCCCGGATCTGTAAGGACGGCGTTGACAGCATTTGCGCCACGGTGAAAGAGTTGGAAAAAGCCGGATATGTCCAGCGTAGGCGGTTAAGAGATGACTTGGGACGGCTTGCGGAGGTGGAATACACCATCCTGGAAAAGCCCGTCATCCCCGTACCAGAAAAAGATCCACCTAAACGGGAAAAGCCCGTACAGGTTGAACCGAAGGAGCCAGAACCTGTTTCTTTGCAACGGGAAGCACCTAAACGGGAAAATCCAGTCTTGGATAACCCTGTTTTGGTTTCTCCTGTTCTGGATTCCCCAAAACTGGATTCTCCTGAACAGGCTTCCCCTGAACTGGAAAATCCCGCACAATTAAATACTAATACATCAAGTAAAGAAAAAATAAATACTGATCTATCAAATACTCATTCATTCTTTCCTTCTGTGGAAGAAACTTGTAACAGCGGACGGACAGAAAGAAGGATAACCTCTGGAGATATCAGAGCGCAAATTGAGTATGAGATCATGGTCCAGCGATATCGCCGGGATCAGCTTGATGAATTGGTGGAGATCATGCTGGAAGTGGCACTCAACCGAAGTCCCACGATTCGGATAGGCCGGGATGCCGAGTACCCCACTTACTTTGTCCAGGAACGTTTCCGGAAGATCAACGCCCTGCACATCGAGAAGGTCATGGATGGCATTGCGGAAAACCGAACCCGTGTGTATAACACCAAGGCATATCTCATGGCGGCGCTGTTCAACAGCGTTTCCACCATCGAACACCACTACACGATGCAATACAACGCAGATTCAGATGATTACGGCAGCCTTTAAGGGCTGTCTATTTTTATGTACGGACATAACCGAAAGAAAGGCGATAATTATGATTTTACCTCTTGCTTACATCACCGCCGCATGGGGCAGCGGTATGGATTTCGACGAAAAGTGTGACACCTATTCCAGAGCGCTGCTTGAAGCCGGGTATTACCCCATCTGCCCCAAAGCCCACCAGTCCATCTTTCTCCATGAGGACGATCCCCGTGAACATCAGCTGGGTCTGGATATGGGCCAGCATATCATGGGCCGCTGCCGCATCTTGGTCGTATGCGGCAACACCTACGACGAGTATGTGAAAAGCGACATCGCTTACGCAGAGTCCCATCACATTCCTACGACCACCCTCGAAGGTATTATGACAGTGAAAGGAAAAGGACGTAAACGTGGTAAATAAAGCCCTTCTGCGCCGTCTGGTGGTCCCACCTTAGCCTTACCTTCCCACTTTCCTGCAATTCCACGGAAAGGAGCTGAAACCCCATGCAGGAAGAAGTGGAACAGAAGGTCGTGACTCTGATCGTCAATTGCAGTAAGCTGACGGAACAGGAACTCAGAAAAGCCCTCGCTAAGCTCCTGGAGCAGATGAAAACCGCCCGTCACACCCATAAACTCCCCCAGGGCAAAATGACGGTAAAACAGCTTGCAGCCCAGAACAAGGGTATGCAGAGCATTGAGGTTTCCAGCCAAACCCTCGGTTCCTTCAACCGGATCGCCCGGAAATATGGAATCGACTATGCTCCTTTCAAGGTCAAAGGCGAAAACCGCTATCTGATTTTCTTCAAGGCACCGGACACCGATGCCATGAACGCAGCTTTCAAGGAGTACACCGCCAAGGTCATCACCAAAGAAGATCGTCCCTCCGTTCTCGCCAAACTGGAACATTTCAAGGCACTTATCAAGAACGCCGTGGTGGACCGGACCAAGCGAAAGGAGCTGGAACGATAAAACCCGTAAACTACAAGAAACTGATCCTTCCCAATATTCCCTATGTGTTCATCGCCCTGTTTGCCACTAAGGTCGGACAGGCTGTGCGGTTGGCTCCCGGATCTGACTTTTCCGGGAAAGCGCTGCACATCATGGAGGGGCTGGTGCTGGCGTTTGAATCGTCCATGCCCAGCTTCCATCCCATCGACCTGTGCATAGGCATTCTGATCGCCCTGGCTGTCCGTCTGGCGGTCTACGTCAAGGGCAAGAACGCAAAGAAGTTCCGGAAGGACATGGAATACGGCTCCGCCCGCTGGGGCACTCAGGCAGACATTGCACCCTATGTTGACCCTGTGTTTGCCAATAACATCATCCTCACCCAGACGGAAAGCCTGACCATGAACAATCGACCTTCTGACCCCAAAACAGCACGAAACAAGAATGTGCTGATTATAGGCGGAAGCGGTTCCGGTAAACGATGCTCTGACTTTCATCTGCATCCGGTCAGAGTTTTGCCGCCTCAGCCCAAGCCAACAGTAAGCTGAGTGAAAAGCGCGGAAGAAACGGAAAAGGTCTTGCAGTCCCGATCCGAGTGGAAGGCTGCTCTGAACAGCCACACGCAACGCATAGGGCTTGAACCCACTGAACCTATAAAAGCCCCAAGAGTCCGCGCTGCCGGTTGGCCTGCAACCGCAGGGCAAAAAGATATGCTATGCCGGGTGTGAATCAACACACCGATGCAAATGGGTGAAAACCCCGGAGGGGTGGATAAAAAGCCACCCGCTAATAACAGCAGAAAACCCGCTTCTGGCTGAAACCCAACCTCATGCAATGCACTTCCAAGAAATATCCGGTCAGCTTCGTCGTGACCGACCCCAAAGGCAGCATCGTTACCGAGTGCGGCAAAATGCTCCTTCGGTTTAAGTACAAGCTGAAAATCTTCAATACCATCAACTTCAAAAAATCCATGCACTACAATCCCTTCGCTTACATCCACAGCGAAAAGGACATTCTGAAGCTGGTCACGGCCCTGATCGCCAACACCAAGGGTGAAGGCAAGGCTGGTGACGACTTCTGGGTGAAAGCAGAAACCCTGCTGTACACTGCATTGATCGGCTACATCCATTACGAAGCTCCGATTGAAGAGCAATGCTTCTCTACCCTCATTGAGATGCTGAACTCCATGGAAGTCCGGGAAGATGACGAAGAATTTCAGAATCCGGTGGATCTCATGTTCGCAGAACTGGAAAAGGAAAATCCCCAGCATTTCGCAGTCCGCCAGTACAAGAAGTACAAGCTGGCTGCTGGCAAAACAGCGAAATCCATTCTGATTTCCTGCGGCGCACGGCTGGCTCCCTTCGATATCCAGGAGCTGCGGGATCTGACCGCTTACGATGAGCTGGAACTGGATACCCTGGGCGACCAGAAAACCGCCCTGTTTCTCATCATGTCCGATACGGACGATACGTTCAATTTCCTCATTTCCCTTATCTACACCCAGCTTTTCAATCTCCTGTGTGAAAAAGCAGACGATGTGTACGGCGGCAGACTCCCCGTCCACGTCCGCTGCCTGATCGATGAATGTGCCAATATCGGGCAAATCCCCCGGCTGGAAAAATTGGTCGCCACGATCCGGTCCAGAGAAATCTCTGCGTGTCTTGTTTTGCAGGCCCAGTCCCAGCTCAAAGCAATCTACAAGGACAATGCCGATACCATCATCGGCAACATGGATACTTCCATCTTCCTGGGCGGCAAAGAGCCTACCACCCTGAAGGAATTAGCCAATGCCCTTGGGAAAGAAACCATTGACACCTACAACACCGGAGAGAGCCGGGGCCGGGAAACTTCCCACAGCCTTAACTACCAGAAGCTGGGCAAGGACCTTATGAGCCAGGACGAGCTGGCCGTTATGGACGGCGGCAAGTGCATATTGCAGCTTCGTGGTGTCAGACCATTCCTGTCGAACAAATATGACATCACCAAGCATCCCAACTACAAGTACACATCCGACTATGACAAGAAAAACGAACTGAGCATAGATCGTTTTCTGTCCACCCACCTCAAGCTGAAACCGGACGATGCTTTCGAGGTATACACCGTTTCCCAGTCCGGTAATCCCGCCGCATAAGGCGGATTCCACTGCTTTTCAGAGAGGCGTGGAGAATGTACCTTCAAAAATTCTTTTGGAGGTATATATTTATGGCATTTTTCAACGCAGCAGTTGGCGTTCTTCAGACTCTGGTGGTTGCACTGGGCGCAGGTCTTGGTATCTGGGGTGCAATCAATCTTCTGGAAGGCTACGGCAACGACAACCCTGGTGCAAAGTCCCAGGGCATGAAGCAGCTCATGGCTGGCGGCGGTGTGGCCCTCATCGGCATCACTCTGGTGCCCCTGCTGTCCGGTCTGTTCGGCTAATTTAATTCCAGGGCACCTGTCATTATGGCAGGTGCCTTTCAAAATCTACAGGAAAGGATTTTTCTATGACTAAACGCTTACGGGGATTTATTTCGTTTCTGTTGGTGTTGGTTCTGTGCTTCGGCATGATCCCTAACGTATCTGCCGCTGAAATTGGTGCAACGGAAAGCATCACTGAAACAGAAGCCACGGAAGCGACCACTGCGGAAACCACCGCTCCCCCCGATGAAACATCACCAACGGAAACCTCTGAGGAAACGACCCCACCCACAGAAGAATCCACAACACCCACCACAGAGGCTACCATTCCGGTGACCGAACCCGATGATGATGTTTTCTCTGACATCGTAATTTCCAGCGGTGTCGCCGCAGCATCTACGGATGATTACGGCATTATGACTGCTGCCAGTACCCAGTCCGGTATCCTGCTGTTTGACTTTGCGGACAACGGCAACTATACCACGGTGCTGAACAGTCAGCTTGCCGTATCTTACAAACCCAACGGCTCCGGTACGACCCGGACTGCCTACATCAAAAACCTGGGCTGGCACTTCGCCCGGTACAACAACGTTCCCTATGCAGATGACCCCCTGTACTGCATTGAACCGTGGAGAAACTACGGTGCCAGTACCAGCGGAAACTCTGTTGACCGGGACGTAACTCTAAGCGGCAGCGGAAGCTCCACAGGCAGCAGTGTGTGGTATTCCATGCCTGCAGCACGGCGGGAAGCCATTGGCCTGATTCTGCTGTACAGCGATCAGATGTGGGATGATTCTGTTAGTGTCTTCTCTGTAAAGAAAGATGCTAACCCCAATGTCCCGCTGCGAATTGCTACCCAGTTTCTGATCTATGAAATCGTCTGCGGTCTGCGTGATGCGGAAACCTTCACGCTGAACTACGAAAATGAGTGCGGTACTGAAGGCGATATCTTCTATAACGCCGGTGTGGCTGCGGTCAGCAACTTTGCACCCAACTATAACACCCTGGTGTCCTATGTTCAGAGTGCAATGGAGATTCCCAGCTTCACCAGCAGTTCCAGCAGCACCGCTCCCACCATTACCCTGACTGGGGATGAAACCAGCGTCTACGATTCCAACGGTGTTCTCAGCAACTTCTCCTTCACCGATGGCAACGGCGCTGAGTTCTACAAAAGCGGCAATACCCTGTACATCTATCAGACTGGAAATATTTCCTCCTCTACAGTGTTCAAGGCTACCCGCTACATCCCCTCCGCAAGCAATTCCACCTATAATATCTGGTATATGTCCGGTTCTTCTTACCAGACTACCATCTCCCTGGCTTCTCCCTCCAGCGGCAATCTGAATGCCTACTTCAAGCTGAAGGCACCTTCCGTAGCTACGCTGGGTATTAAGAAAACCACTGAGGATGGCAAGAACCTGTCTGGCTGGCAGTTCGGTATCTACTCCAACTCTGCCTGCACCAGCCTGATTTCCGGGCCTCATACCACGGATTCCAATGGTGCCATCACCGTATCCAACCTGGCCGCAGGCACCGTGTATGTCAAGGAGTTGGGCCACAGTAACAGCACCATCAACGCCATGTATTCCTGCACCAGCACCAATCCCCAGAAGGTCACCCTCACCGCTGGTCAGACTTCCTCTGTCAGTTTCTATAACGAGCTGGACCCCAGTGGACTGAACCTGACCAAGACCACCGAGGATGGCAAGAATCTGGCAGGTTGGCAATTCGGCATCTACTCCAATTCCGCCTGCACCAGTCTAATCTCCGGTCCTCACACTACCGACGCCAACGGTAAGATTTCCGTTTCGGATCTCGCCGCTGGCACTGTGTATGTTAAGGAACTGGGGCATACCGACAGTGCTATCAACGCCCTGTACACCTGCTCCAGCACTAATCCTCAGAAGGTTACGCTTACCGCTGGTCAGACCGCTTCTGTCAGCTTTGTGAATAAGCTGAACCCTTCCGGACTGAATTTGACCAAGACCACAGAGGACGGCAAGAACCTTTCTGGCTGGCAGTTTGGCATTTATTCCGATGCCGCTTGCAGCACCCGGATTTCCGGGCCTCACACTACGGATGCCAATGGTAAGATCTCCGTCACCGGACTTTCCGCTGGCACTGTGTACGTCAAGGAGCTGGGCCACCAGGATACCGCCATCAATGCAATGTACACCTGTTCCAGCACCAATCCTCAGAAAGTCACACTCACCATCGGTCAGACTGCTTCTGTCAGCTTTGTAAACAAGCTGAATCCCTCCGGACTGAATCTGACAAAGACAACTGAGGACGGCAAGAACCTGTCTGGCTGGCTGTTTAGCATCTACTCTGATGCAGCTTGTACCACTCGGATTTCCGGTCCACATACCACGGATGCCAATGGCAGAATTTCCGTTTCGGATCTCTCTGCTGGCACTGTATACGTTAAGGAGATGAGACACTCCGACAGTGCAATCAATTCCATGTATAGCTGTTCCAGTACCAATCCTCAGAAGGTCACGCTCACCGCTGGTCAGACTGCTTCTGTCAGCTTTGTGAATACGCTGAATCCTTCCGGGCTGAACCTGACCAAGACCACTCAGGACAATCAAAACCTGGCAGGCTGGCAGTTTGGCATCTACTCCGATGCCGCTTGTACTGCACGGATTTCCGGCCCTCACACTACCGATTCCAATGGTAAGATCTCCGTCACCGGACTTTCCGCTGGCACGGTATATGTCAAGGAGATGGGCCATACCGACAGCACCATCAATGCGCTGTATACCTGTTCCAGCGAAAATCCCCAGAAGGTCACGCTCACCGCTGGTCAGTCCGCATCCGTCAGCTTCCGTAATGTTCTGAAAACGGGCAGCGTGAAGCTGGTGAAGGAAACCAACACCGGAGAAAATCTGGCAGGTTGGCAAATTGGTCTATATTATGACGCAGACTGTACTCAGCCCATTGATGGTACCCCCTTCGTCACCGGAGCAGACGGAACCATCACCGTCAGTGATCTGGAACCCTGCACCCTATACGCAAAGGAGATTCCTACGGATGATCCTTACTGGGATTTTGATACCGAGGTCAAGGAAGTGACCATCGCTGTCAACCAGACTGCTACCGTAACCTTCACCAACACCCACTACGGACGCATTGAGTTCCGGAAAACCACCAACACTGGCAACCATCTGGGCGGCTGGACGTTCCGTGTCCAGGACAGCAATTACGATGTGGTCGGTGAATACACCACCGATGAAAACGGCTACGCCTGCACAGAAAATCTTCCTTTGGGTCGCTATACCGTTATCGAGCTGCAAACCGATGATCTTTATTGGAACTTTGAACTGGGCTTCCATGATGTGACTGTCCAGGCTGGTCAGACCGTTGTGGATGAATGGCTGAACCGGGAGCAGGGTCTGGGCTGGTTCCACAAAAAGACCAACACGGGCGAATCTGTGGAAGGTTGGCACATCACCATCTACGCCGACGAAGCCTGCACCCAGGAGATCCGCACCATGATTACCAACGAGGATGGACGCACCGGATACTACATGGACCCCGGCATTTACTGGGCCAAGGAAACTGGTGACGAGTATGGACGTTTTGAGGATGAATACTGGATGGTGGATGAAACTGTCCAGAAGTTTGAAATCAAGCCCCACGAGGATACCGAGATCATCTTCACCAATGTCCAGTACGGCAAGGTGAAAATCATCAAAACCATGGAGGGCGAAGGCAGCGTTGCTGGCTGGAAGTTCAAAGTCACCGATGCCGAGGGCAAGGAAATAGAAGGTTCCCCCTTCACTTCCGATGAAAACGGCGAGATTCTGACCACGGTGCTTCCCGGAAAGTACACCATCGAGGAGCTGATCCCGAAGGATTCCCTGTATCACTGTACTTCCGAGAATCCCCTGACTGTCACCATTGCCCAGGGTCAAACTGCAGAAGTGACCTTCACCAATGCCCTTCGTCCCGGCAGGATCACCCTGGACAAGGTGGACATCAAGGGCAACTCTCTGGCAGGCGCAACCTTCCTGCTGGAATGGAGCGAGGATGGTTCCATCTGGTGGCCCATTGAATACTCCGATTCTGAAACCGTGGAGGAAGGCTGCTGTTCCAACCCCAATGTGGTGGACGGCCTGCTGACCACCGGATCTGACGGCAAGCTGGTATGGGACAATCTGCATCCCGGCTTGCAGTATCGCCTGACGGAAACCAAGGCTCCCCGTGGCTTTAGCAAGCTGAGAAAACCCGCTTATGAGGGTGAGCTGCCCGAGGAAGATTTCTCTCTGGAAGTCAAGGTCATCAACAGCCGCACCTTCACCCTGCCCGAAACTGGCTCCGTATCTCTGATGCTTTCCTCTATCAGTATGTCCGGCTGCCTGCTGGGTCTGATCGCTTCCATGCTGTATCTTCGTAAGAAGGAGCAGTAAATGATCCATATTCCATACCATGCCAGGGACCGTCCCCTGGCATTTTTCTTTCCAAACCAAATCCAACACACTCTATCACATTATTTTGAAAGGAACTTTTTGCAATGAAAAATCTGAAAAAGGCAATCGCCCTGTGTCTTTCCCTGATGCTGATTCTCTCTTTCCCTGTCAGCGCATCTGCTGTGGAACCCAACGATCCCACTGAAAACGTCCTCATTGATGAAGATCGCACCGGTTCCCTGACCATCTACAAGTACGATCTGACCAACGCTGAAAAGGACGGTGTATGGGACAGCTCCTATGTTTCCACTGGCCGTTACGATGAAGAAGGTGTCAACAATATCCTGGGCGGTGCTGTCCGTGCCGGTGACAACGATAACCAGTCTGACCTGGGCAACGGCGAGGTCAGCTATGGCTACGCCATCAAGGGCGTTGAGTTCACCTATCTGCGGATCGCGGAGATCGTCCAGTTCTCCGAGTCCGAAGCAGATGGCCGTACCGACAACCATGTGGAAGTGCTGTATGGCATCGATAAGGTAAAGGGCGCTGACTTCCTCCGGGCGCTGGGTCTGGAAAACGGTGCAAAACGCTACACCAACGCCGATCAGCTGGATGCTGCCAAATACTATTACCAGTCCGATATCCTGATTGATGCCCTGGCTGCTGGCCTGGAAGCAAACTCCACCACCATCAAGAACGCCATGGAGAACTATGTTGCTGCAAATGGCGGCACCGCAATGCCTCTGACTGACAGCTACGGCAAAACCGAGGCTCACGATCTGGAACTGGGTCTGTATCTGGTTGTGGAAACTCAGGTTCCCGAAATGGTCGTATCCACCACCAGCCCCTTCCTGGTATCCGTTCCCATGACCACCGTTGACGGCACCAATGCTGAAGACGGCGGCGAACGCTGGTTCTACGACATTACCCTCTACCCCAAGAACCTGACCGGCATCCCCTCTCTGGAAAAGACCCTGCGTGAGAATGTAAACGATACCGGCAAGCATGACGGTTCCACCACTGACATTACCGATGGTTTTGCTCACACCGGCACTGCCTCCGCTGGCGATGTCATTGACTACCAGATCATTTCCACCCTGCCCTCCATCACTTCCGAATCCACCTACCTGTCCTGCTACACCTTCGTGGATACTCTGTCCAAGGGGCTGACCTACACAAAGGGCGACGTTGTTCTGGAGTTCTTTACAGATGCTGAGTGTACTGACCTCATCACCACCTGGAAGGAAGCTGACGGTTTCTTCTCTGTTGCCTATAACACCGCTGCCGCTGGCGAAAGCGTTATGACCATCGAAATGACCGAGCGTGGTCTGTCTGAGATCAACGCCTCCAAGGCTGTGTATTCCGGTTCCTCCATGGTCAATTCCGGTTTCTCCGACTGCACCGTTCGCATCACCTACACCGCCAAGATGGACAGCGATAATTCTGTTGTATTCGGTGACAACGGCAATGACAACAAGGTCGTTCTGACCTGGAAGCGCACCTCCGATAACTACTACGACACCCTGGTGGACGATGCCCATGTTTACACCTACGGCATCGACCTGACCAAGATGTTCTCCGACGGCAAGGGCGACTTCTCCAAGGTTGAGTTCATCGTTCAGAATGATTCCGATTACTACTACGTCCAGGCAGAGCTGAACGAAGCCGAAGGTGTTTACTACGTTACCGACCACACCTCCAATCCTGAAGCTGCCACCCACTTCATCCCTGTGGCATCCAATGGTAACCCCGGCAAGGTCATCATCAAGGGTCTGGAAGATGACACTTACACCATCACCGAGATCCGCACCGATAATGGCTACACTCTGCTGAAGGACGATATCGAAATCGTCATTTCCCAGAAGGAAACCACTGAACTGTGTGACATCTATGAATCCGATGTTCTGGGCCTGATTCAGAATGACCCCCGCTACGCTACTATCATCAATGATACCGGCGATCTGAAGAATATGCCCCAGGTCCATCTGGAGCATCATCTGCTGACCGCTTCCGCAACCGTTGACGGCAATGCTGTCAATATGCTGGAGGACAACGGCAGCAAAAACGCCGAAGCTCCTCTGACCGTTGTGAACACCCGCGGCTTTGACCTGCCCGAAACCGGTGACCATGGCACTATGATCTTCACTGTGCTGGGTATCGTGGCTATGGCTGGTGCCGCAACCGTCATTGTCCTGACTTCCAAAAAGAAGAACGGCAGCCGCTAATTGAAAACCGCCCCGGTGGAAACCACCGGGGCCTTTCACGGAATAGGGAGTTCTGAATGAAACGCAAAATTTTGACTTTGGTGCTGGCGGCGATCCTGTTCCTGCTTTCTCTGGGGCTGACGCTGTATCCGGTCATCAGCAATTTCGTAAACCAAAAGTACGCATCTGAAATCCACACCGCCTATCAGGAAGTCATTCAGCAGACCGACAACACGGAGCTGCTGAAAGCCCGTGAGCTGGCTGTTTCCTACAATAGAGCAATCACCCCCGGTTCCACCACCGAGGAAGCATACAGCCAGGAGGCACTTCTGGCAGCATCTGAGGACTATGACAGTCAGCTCAACATCGGTGCTGACGGCATCATGGGCTATGTGGAGATTCCCAAAATCAGCGTGAATCTTCCCATCTACCACGGTACCGGAAATGACTCCCTTGACCGTGGTGTGGGGCATCTGCTGGGCAGTTCCCTCCCGGTCGGTGGTGAGGATACCCACTGCATTTTAACGGGTCACAGTGGCCTTGCATCCCAGAAAATGTTTACCGATCTGGAACAGTTGGAAGTGACCGATGTGTTCTATCTGAATGTTCTGGGGGAAATCCTTGCCTATCAGGTGGAGGAAATCAATACGGTACTGCCCCATGACACCAGCCTGCTGGGCATCACCTCCGGGGAAGATTACTGTACCCTCGTTACCTGCACCCCCTATGGCGTAAACACCCACCGTCTGCTGGTCCGGGGCACCCGGATTCCTTACGAGGAAGCAGAAGTGCTGGTGGAAGAAGTCATGCAGGAGGAACCGCCCAAATCCAGTTGGGAGCAGAAATATCTGCAAGGTCTGCTGATCGGCGTATTCACTGCACTTGGCTTGGCTGTTTCCATTGTTTCCATCATCAAGATCCGAAAGAAATTCGGTTCTGCAGGACGGTATACCACTTATGGGGGTGAACACCATGAGAGGTAAATATGAAACCTTTCTGTTTATCTTCCTGGTGATGCTGTTTGTGGCTGGTCTTTCTCTAGCCCTCTATCCGTATGTCCAGGGTGCCATCGTGGATGGCATCATGGAACGGCAGTCAGAGGAATTTCTAAGCCGTGTGGAAATCATCAGTGATACCCCGGACAGTACAGAACCCATCGTGATTACTACCGAACCGGAGGAAACCGAACCCAGGCAGCATCTGGAGCTGTGGGAAGAAATGACCGCCTACAACGAATCCATCTATGAACAGGGACAGATCGGACTTGCCAACAGCTATGCCTATGAAGTCCCCAGCTTCATTCTCAAAGATTACGGTCTGGAGGATGAAATCTTCGGCGTAATCTCCATTCCCAAACTGGAACTGGAAATGCCCATTTTCCTGGGTGCCTCTTATCAGAACATGGCAGACGGTGCTGCAGTGCTGTCCCAGACCAGCATTCCCATCGGCGGCAGGAACACCAATGCCGTCATTGCCGGTCATCGTGGTTGGGGCGGAGCCTCTTACTTCCGGTACATCACTGATCTGGAAGTGGGCGATGAAGTCATCATCACAAATCTCTGGGAAACTATGACCTACACCGTCAGCGGTGTCCGTATCATCGATCCCAGCAGTGTGGACGATATTCTGATCCGGGATGGCAAGGACATGATTACCTTACTGACCTGTCATCCTTATGCTTCCGGTGGAAAGCAGCGGTATCTTGTATTCTGTGAGCGTTCCTTAAATCCCAGTTCCGAATAATCTAACCCACAGGAGGAAACCCTATGGATTTTCTGTGGGACAAAATCACGGAATGGCTGAAAGAAATGCTTGTCAGCGGTGTCATCAGCAACCTAACCGGGCTATTCGATGCCACCAACCAGAAGGTCGGTGAAATCGCTGGGCAGGTTGCCATGACACCCCAGGCATGGAATGCCAGTGTTTTCGGCATGATCCAAAACCTGTCCAACTCCGTGATCGTCCCGATTGCGGGGGCAATCCTCGCCTTTGTTATGACCCTTGAGCTGATCCAGCTCATAACCGACAAAAACAATCTGAACGATGTAGATACCTGG
>JAFOBK010000094.1 GCA_017381835.1 Oscillospiraceae bacterium
CTGCCGCAAGGGGCATCGGCTGCACGCTCATAACGGCGGCTGAACAGGGGGAATTCCTGATCGTAGTTATGCCAGCCGGGACGCTCTCCGCCAACCATGATTTTATTGATCTTGATGTTGCAATCTGCTTCTGCCAGCTCAACCTGATGAGCGGTGTCACCGTCGGCGGTGCAGACGATGGCGGAAACGCCGGCAGCGTTGAAGCGGTAAGTAAAGTCATGTTCCACCAACTGGTTGGTAGCGGGGATGGCGACGGCGCCCAGCTTGTGCAGACCTAAGATCGCGAACCAGAACTGGTAGTGGCGCTTCAGCACCAGCATAACCCGGTCACCCCGCTTGATGCCCAGGGACTTGAAGTAGTTGGCTGCCTGGGAGGAAGCGTCCTTGATATCCTTGAAGGTGAAGCGGCGCTGGGTCATATCGTTGGCAATGTGAACCATAGCCAGCTTTTCGGGATTCCGGCGGGCAATGGCATCCACAGTGTCGAAAGCGAAGTTGTAGGACTCCTCGTCCATGAACTTGATGTTCTGAAGAGCGCCTCTCTCGTCCTCGGTGGTCTGAATGAACTTCTCGCACAGATAGGGAGCGCCGGCTTTGGCCTTGTGGCTCTGGCCGATGTACAGAGGCTGGTCGGTGGTGTCGGAAGCCATGATCATGGAAAGGAACACGCAGTCCTGACCGTCGATGGCGATCATACCGTGGGGGGTAGAGGACTTATAGAAGATAGAGTCGCCTTCCCGCAGCACTTCCACGTGGTCACCCACCTTGATGCGCATGGCACCCTTGATCACCAGGTTGAACTCCTGACCGGAGTGGGTGGTGGTGTGGATGGGCAGGTTCTGCAGCTCAGGGGAATACTGATAAGTAACCCAGTAGGGAGTAGCCAGCTTCTTGCGGAACATGGGCGCCATATCCTGAATGGTGATGCCGTCCTCGCTGGCGGTCACCAGACCCTTACCCCGGCGGGTAACGGTGTAGCCGCTCAGCTTTGCGCTCTGGCCTTCCAGCAGGTCGGTGATTTCCAGACCGAAGATCTTGGCACACTTGTGCATGAAGGTAAAGGGCAGGTCCACTGTACCGGTCTCGTACAGGCGGTAAGTTTCCTCGGAAACCTCCGTCAGGTCTGCCATTTTCTGCTTACTGTAACCCAGGATCTCGCGCATTTCGCGAATACGCTGGGCAATCTCCATCAGCTGATTGACAGTAGATTGATTGGTCATATCGTTTATCCTCTCTTTCCTCGGATAATGAACATTATATATAGAGTGTTTCCTCCAAAGGCTCCTCCTGGGGGAGGGTATGGGCAAATAAAAAATCGCCTCAAGATAATACTTGAGACGAGCAAATTTTACCCGCGGTACCACTCAAATTGCGGCCTTACGCCGCCCCTTCACGCTCCAACAAGCGCTATCCCTTAACGCGGGCAGACGGGAGAACCTACTGTGCTTGGGGTTCAGCTCTCCGGCTCGGAAGGGATGGGTACTTAGAAGCGCGTTTATTGGCTTACACCTGCCGCCAACTCTCTGAAAAACACATGCTTCTGACCGTCTTCGTCAAAGCCTTTACAATATTGAATGCATTCTATCATGTCCTTGCTGAAAAGTCAAATGTTTTCGCACGCGGAACAAAATATTTTTTCTTTGGGGTAAAAAACCGTTGACAAGTAAAGGGATTTGTGCTTAAATGTCACCAATATGGCAAAGACTTTGACGGAAAATTCGTCCTTTCAGAGTCCTCTCAGAGAGCCGGTGGGTGGTGCGAACCGGTGAGGGTGGAAAGGCCGATCTGATTCCTGAGTCGGGCGTGTGAAAAGGTTTCTTAGTAATGCGTCCCGTGTGCCCGCGTTAAGGGATAGCGCTTGTTGGAGCGTGAAGGGATCTCGTATGAGATAATTAGGGTGGTACCGCGGATATTTTATTCGTCCCTGAGGCAATTTTGCCTTAGGGATTTTTGTTTTGCACAGCGAAAAGCCTCCCTTTTGTGCAAAGGGGGTCTTTGTGGCTGTTCTTCCGACCGCAAGAACGATACCGAGCGGGCTACGGGAAGGAACGATGATCATTGCACCAAGCACGAATTGTCAGCCGGCACTGCCGGCAAAGGAGAAGATACTATGGAAAGAATCAGAATCAGTGATATGACCATGAAGCAGGGAGGCAAGGAGCTTTCTCTGTCCTTTAAAGAGAAAATTGAGTTATCGAAGCTCTTGGATAAGCTGGGTGTCAGCGTCATCGAGCTGGAAGGCATTCAGAATCCCCGCATCGACGGCCTGCGGATCAAGTCCATCGCCATGGCGGTGAAGGAGAGCATCGTTGCCGTTCCCGTGCAGCTGAGCGCTGAGAGCGTGGCTGCTGTCTGGAATGCGGTCAAGACCGCCAAGCACCCCCGCCTGCAGGTCTGCGCTCCCGTCAGCTCCGTGCAGATGGAGTATCTGCACCATAAGAAGCCCGATGCCATGAAGGCCGCCATCGCCGCAACCCTGGCAGAGGCATGCAAGGTGTGCCGTGATGTGGAATTCGTTGCCGACGATGCCACCCGCAGCGATCCTCAGTTCCTCTATGAGGTGGTTGCAGCAGCCATCGAGGCCGGTGCCAAGACCGTCACCGTCTGCGATACCGCCGGCGCCATGCTCCCCGATGAATTTGCCGCCTTTGTAGATGGCATCTATGAAAATGTTCCCGCCCTGAAGGAAATCACCCTGGGCGTTGCCTGCGCAGATCAGCTGTCCATGGCCGACTCCTGCGCCATCGCCGCTGTGAGAGCCGGTGCAAGAGAGATCAAGGCCGCCGCTTACCGTGTGGATGCGGTGTCCCTTCCCAATGTGGCGAAGGTACTTTCCGCAAAGGGCGATGCCTTCGGTGTCACCTGCGCTGTCCGCACTACCCAGATGAAGCGGATCACCGATCAGATCACCTGGATGTGCCAGACCGGCAGAAGCAAGAATTCTCCCTTCGACTCCGGTGTGCAGGAAGAGGATCAGGGCGTTTATCTGACCGCCCATGACGATATGGCCGCCGTTGCCAAGGCAGCGGAGCATCTGGGCTATGATCTGTCCGAAGAGGACTGCGCCAAGGTCTATGAGGCATTTAAGGCCATTGCCGCCAAGAAGGAAAAGGTCAGCACCAAGGAGCTGGATGCCATCGTGGCCTCCGCCGCTATGCAGGTGCCGCCCACCTACCAGCTGGATACTTACGTCATCACTGCCGGCAATACCATTTCTTCCACAGCGCACTTGAAGCTGAGCAAGAACGGCACCATGCTGGAGGGTGTATGTGTTGGTGACGGCCCCATCGATGCCGCATTCCTGGCCATCGAGCGGATCACCGGCGAGCATTACGAACTGGATGATTTCCAGATCCAGGCCGTTACCGAGGGCCGTGAGGCAATGGGTCAGACCGTTGTGAAGCTGCGCGCTTCCGGCAAGGTCTTCTCCGGCCGTGGTATCTCCACGGATATCGTAGGCGCATCTATCCATGCCTATATCAATGCCCTCAACAAGATCGTTTATGAGGAGGAAACCGTATGAATCTCTCCTTTTCTACCCGCGGCTGGGGTGACCTCAGCTGGGAGGACATGCTCCAGGAAGCCGTAGACATGCGCTTCGGCGGCGTGGAGGTCTATAATCTCTTTAAATTTCCGGAAATGACCGACCGGGGCGGCCCTTTCCATGCCCATAAAGTAGCGGCTACTGTCCGTCAACTCCGGGATCTGAAATTGAAAATTCCCTGCTTCGATACCTCTGTGGATCTTTCTTCCGATCCGGAGGCAGTTGCGATCCTCAGCACCATGCTGGAGCATGCCAAGAATGCCCAGGTGCCCTATGTGGTAGCCTGCGCTCTCCAGGAAAATGAAGAAGCTGTGGGAGAGGCTCTGGAAACCCTGCTTCCCATGGCGGAAAAGGCCGGTGTGACGCTGCTGCTGAAGACCAGCGGTATTTATGCCGATACTGCAAGACTTCGTTCCATGCTGGAGAGCTTTGCTTCCGACTGGCTGGGCGCGCTGTGGGACATGCACCATCCTTACCGTGACTTTGCGGAGAGTGCTGATACTACCATCAAGAACCTGGGCACTTACGTCAAGCATGTTCACCTCCGTGACTCCGACGATAACGGCGATTATCAGCTGATCGGCGAGGGTAATATGCCCATCCCCGATATGATCCGCGCCCTGGGCTCTATCAACTACGATGGCTTCATCTCTCTGGAGTGGAAGCCTGAGTGGATGGAAGACCTGCAGGATCGGGAAATTATCTTCTCGTATTATGTAAACTACATGAGCCGTTTCCATTCCACCCGCACCCGGAAAAAGTCCCTCTACTACAACCATGACGGCTCCGGTCAGTATGTGTGGAAGAAAAACGATCTGATCGACCTGACCTTCCCCCAGGTGCTGGACCGGATGGTGGAAGAGTTCCCCGATCAGTACTGTTTCAAATACACCACCCTGGACTATACCCGTACCTATGAAGAATTCCGTGACGATGTGGATACGTTTGCAAGAGCGCTGGTGTCCATGGGTGTCCGTCCCGGCATGAAGGTGGCGGTTTGGGCCACCAATGTACCCGCCTGGTACATCACCTTCTGGGCAACCACCAAGATCGGCGCGGTGCTGGTTACCGTGAATACCGCCTATAAGATCCATGAGGCAGAGTATCTGCTGCGCCAGTCCGATACCCATACTTTGGTGATGATCGAGTCCGCCCTGGACTCCAACTATCGCAAGATCATCAACGAGATCTGCCCGGAGATCGCCTCCACCAAGGCGGGAGATCCCCTCCACTGCAAGCGTCTGCCCTTCCTGCGCAATGTGATCACCGTGGACTTCAAGCAGCCAGGCTCCCTGACCTTTGACGAGGCCATGGAGCGCTCTGAGCTGGTGCCCATCGAGGAGATCCGCCGCATGGCCGCCAATGTGCAGCCCGATGATGTGTGCAATATGCAGTACACCTCCGGCACCACCGGCTTCCCCAAGGGCGTTATGCTGACCCACTACAATGTTGTCAACAACGGCAAGTGTATCGGCGACCGGATGGGTCTGAGTACCGCGGACCGTATGATGATCCAGGTGCCTATGTTCCACTGCTTTGGCATGACCCTTTCCATGACCTCCTCCATGACCCATGGCGCTACCATGTGTCCCATGCCCTATTTCTCCGCCAAGGCATCCCTGGCCTGCATCAACCAGGAGCGGATCACCTGCTTCAACGGTGTGCCCACCATGTTCATCGCCATGTTCAACCACCCTGACTATCGGAAGACGGACTTCAGCTACATGCGTACGGGCATTATGGCCGGTGCAGGCTGTCCTCCCGAACTGATGAAGCGGGCTGCCCAGCCGGACGAGATGAATATGTACGGCATCGTGTCTGTCTACGGTCAGACCGAATGCGCCCCCGGCAATACTATGTCCTCCTGGACCGACTCTTTGGAAGTCCGCACCGAGACCGTTGGCTATGACTTCCCCCATGTGGAGTGCAAGATCATCGATCCCGAGACCGGTGAGGAAGTGCCTGCCGGTGTCAACGGCGAGTTCTGCGCCCGTGGCTATAACACCATGAAGGGCTACTACAAGATGCCCCAGGCCACCAAGGACACCATCGACGAGGATGGCTGGCTTCACTCCGGCGACCTGGCATGCAAGGATGAGAACGGTAATTACCGGATCACCGGCCGTCTGAAGGATATGATCATCCGCGGCGGCGAGAACATCTACCCCAAGGAGATTGAGGAGTTTATCTACACTCATCCCGCCGTCAAGGATGTGCAGGTCATCGGTGTTCCCGATAAGAAGTACGGTGAGGAGATCTTTGCCTCCATCGTGCTGAAGGAGAAGGACTCTATCACTACCGACGAGATGTTCCAGTACATTAAGGCCAGCATGGCCCGTCATAAGGTGCCTAAGTACATCGAGTTTGTGGACGCCTTCCCCATGAACGCCGCC
>JAFOBK010000095.1 GCA_017381835.1 Oscillospiraceae bacterium
CGGATGCGCCCTTATAAAGGGGCTGGGCATAGAAGGTATAGTCCTTGCGCATGGTGTCCACAGCCTGATACAGACTGTGGTATCGTTCGTTTTTCACAAGGCCGATATCCGCAAACAGGGAATCGAAGGCCGCATCCGTTACCGGGAGGTAGCCGGACTGGGTCACGAAATTCAGGTTCTGTTCTTTTTCGGTGAGCCATTTTGCGAAGATATATGCCGCAGCATTCAGACGCGCATCTTCGCTTTTCCTTGCAAATAATCCGCCGCCGCGGTATGCAACGCCGGACACCTCATCGGTAAAGGTCGGATAAGGAAGCGCCAGTGTGGCAATGGTTTCCGTTGTGTTATCGGCGTAAACGACCTCGTCGGGCTGATACAGCACATCCGCCGAAGAGCCTGTATTGGCGATGATCTCAACGGTTTTCCAACGTGAAGCGGCATATCCGTCCTCCAGGCAAATGCCGCCATAGATCGCAGCACCGGCCAGGGGTGTCCAAATCGCTTCAAAGGCATGGTGATCCAAGTTCAATTGCCCGTTGCGAATGAATTCTGCATCATAGGCCTTCATGCCTGTCAAGGCATAATTGTAGAAGTCATTGAGCTGCATGAAATTCTGTCCGCCGGACCAATCGTAGTAGGCCATGGCAACCTCGAAAACACCTGCAAAGGAGCGCAGCTGCTCCGTGGAAACCGGATTCTCGGCCGCAAACCGGTCAAACAGCGTTTTGTTGAGGTAAAGGGCTTCGCAGGATTTCGCAATGGGCAGCATCAGAAGCGACTCGCCAAAATACCCTTCCGCAAGGAAGGAGGCGGTAAACGCAGACAGCTCTTCTGCGGAAAAATAATCGCTCCAGGGCAGCAGGTTTTCTTCCCCAACGATCTCCACAACACGGGGATAGGCCGTAAACAGGTCCGGCATGTTCTCTGCACCCGGCTCGCCGTTGGCAGAGGCCGCCAGCGCCTGATCGATGGCAGAGGAGCTGGTGACAGACACCACATTGATCGTGATGCCATGCTCCTTTCCTACGGTTTTATTAAATTCGTCTACGGCATCGTTCATCGGAGATTTTGTCTGACTTCCGTAAACATGCCACATGGTCAGTGTGACCGGATTTTTCGCGCTTGGTTTGTCCCGCTCTGCGCACCCGGCAAGGCCGGTGACAAAAAGCAGCGCACTGAGAATGATTGCGGTGATCTTTTTCATGGTTCTATTCCCTTCCTGTGTGGGTATCCTACCCAAATTCCCACCCTTTTTTGAAAAGTATCGTGCTGCCTACCCGTTTCGGTCTGTTTGGGTGGGGCAAAACACGGTGGGAAACCTTATAATGATACTTGCAAGAGTATCAAAGGAGGGTATAGTTCTTGCCTTTTCCGAACGTATATGGGGCACCCTTTTTCGACCGGAATGACATTCCGACCGAAAGAACTCTGTCTACGCGCCAACGAAACACAGAGTCCACCCCAAAATATACTGACTTATTTTACCATGAAATATTGATTCAGTCAATGCTGCGCCATCCTCTCCGACGGTGGCACGCCATTCGGCATCACAGGATGTTTTAAGGAGGTTTGCATTTTTATGTTCCTGTCACGAAAGCAGCTGACCATTCTCATCGTCGTTCTCCTGCTCCTCATATCTGCCGCCGTTGCCACGACCATCTGGGCAGTTTTTTTCCGGGGCCAGGGAACCCCACCGATCTCACCCGACTATCCCCCCCAGAGTACGGAACAGAATCAAAAACCGCTGGAGGGTGATGACGGCGAAAAAATGGAAAGCCCCGAGGGCGGCGGTGCGATCAACGTGACCTACAACACGGAGGTCAGGATCGACCTGTCCGAAAACCAAGTGACCCTCCTGTACGCCAACCCCCAGGCCTCCAACCAGAATGTGGCGATCCTGGTCATGGTCGGCGATCTCGTGGTGGCCAAAACCGACCTGATTACCCCCGGCCACGGCGTTGATACGCTGGCCTTGGAGGGTGCGGCAAAAGAGCGGCTGATGGCAGGCGGCTATGACGGCGAGCTGGTCATCCGGGCCTACGATCCCGAAACGGGCGAGAAAGCCATGATCGATGCCAAGGCCAAGGTCAGGATCACGGTGGCAGAATGACCCGGTCACCCGACCGATCTCATATACTATCTGATAAGGAGTGTTCCCTATGAAAAAGATCCTTTCTTTTGTGTTCATCCTCGTTTTGATGATGAACCTCTGCGTCACTGCCTTTGCGGCAGAGTCCGTCACTGCTGACAAAGGCACCGCAACCATCGACATTTCCGCCACCTACAAAGCAGGTTCCACCGCCGAGGATGTGATCTCGGTGGACATCTCCTGGGGGGCCATGTCCTTTGAGTACTCCGAAGGTGCCCAAGGCCGATGGAACCCCGATACCCACCAGTATGTGGGCAGCGCAGGAAGCTCCTGGTCTGCAAGCGGAAACGAGATCACCATCACCAATCATTCCAATGTGGGCATTCGGGCAGCCTTCTCCTATACCGCAGCGGTGCAGACCGTCAGCGGCACCTTCTCCGGCAATGCGCTGACCCTGGCAACCGCAGTCGGCACCGCAAGAGATGCAGCCCCCTCCGGCTCTGTTGCCCTGACCCTCGGCGGCAGCCTGACTGCCGAAACCGCCGGTAAGGTCGGCACAGTGACCATTTCTATCGAAAAAACAGCAGCCTAAATTCACAGAAAGGAACTACCTGCTATGAAGAAATTATGTGCGCTTTTCCTTGCAGTCATGTTGATTGCAACCCTGACGATCCCGGTATTTGCGGAAGAAACCGTTGATACCAACGGTGGTGGTGCAAACATCAATGTCAACGGAGTCGTTCAGTATACGGGCAGCAGCGAGAATCTGACCATTTCCGTTGATGTGGCTTGGGAGAATATGACCTTCACCTATGTGGAGGGCGTTCATTTCGGTTGGGATCCCGAGAATCATGAGTATGCCGGTGCCTATGAAGGTTATTGGGAGAACGATCGCGCCGACATCACCTTTACCAACCACTCCAATACAGAAGTCCATGCAACCCTTTCCTTCGAGAGCGGAGTTGACACCGTGAGCGGCGCATTCACCGAAGACAGCGGCACCATGGACGACGGCGTTCTGGAGCTTGCTTCCGCTGTGGATACGGAGGTTGAAGAAGCCCCCACTGCCACCGCTACCTTTAACATCAGCGGCAGCATCAGCGCAAGCGCAGACGTTATCGGTGAGATTACCGTTCTTATTGAATCGGCGTATTATGTTCCCGAGCCTGAGATTACGGCTTTCGGCTTTGAGGAAACCAATTACCTTCAGGTCGACATTGACCGTTTGGGCAGGATCACATACACCGCCACCATCCCCAGAAATATGCCGGATTCGCTCAAGGTCAAGCCCCCTGTCATCCTGGCTGGTGAAAATATGAATTATGCAACCGGCGACGATTGTCAGATCGCGTTGCTCACTTCGAGCGGACTCGCAGTAACCTCCTGCGTTGTCAATACCGAAAGCCTTACCTATGACTTTGAGAAGGGCTGCTGGACCACAAAGAACTTGGAACTGCCTAAAACCGCAGGTACATACAAACTGGCTTATTCCAACGACGGCGGTGAGACCTGGACCCAAATCGGACACGTATTGACCATTGAAATTTCCGCCACCTGATTCGGTCTGTTGAATTCATAGAAAGGAACTGCATATTATGAAGAAACTTTTTGCGTTTTTTCTTGCGGTCTTCATGATCGCGTCAATGTCGGTCACCGTTTTTGCGGAAGCGAATGTTGGTGAGCACGGCGAATCTGCCACCATCGTCGTTGGCGGTGACTTCCAGCAAACGGGTGCCATTTATAAGACCATCTCGGTTGATATCGAGTGGGAGGATATGACCTTTGCTTATATCAAGACATCCTCCGGCGAATGGGATCCCGGCAGCCACGAATATGTGGGTGGTGTGGAAGGTGAATGGACGGATGAGACTCGCACCATCACCATCACCAACCATTCGGATACAGAACTCACAGCCACCCTTTTCTTTGAGCAGCTGGTTGACATCACGGGTGTATTTCGCTCGACAGGTGAAATGTCCAGCCTTCTGGAGCTGGACAGCGCGGTCGGTACTTCTCGTGACGAAGCACCCTCCGTTTCTGAGGAATTCGGTATCATCGGAGGTGAGCCTCTGGAAGAAAACACCTCGATCGGCATGATCACCGTTCATATTGAAGCTCCCGAGGGTACCGTTACCGAAGGCCCGATGATTACGGCTGCTTCTCTCTCCGGCGATGAAGACACGGTGGAGGATCTCGGTTCCGGACGCTATAGGGTTGTTTACACCAATACATGGTCTGATAACGAGGTAGGAGTAACCCTGTCGGGTGCGAATCTGGATATGATGGAGGGACAGGAAAACTACTATATTGGCTTCCTGACCTCCGATGGAGAAGTTCATCATTCTGAAAGCTTAAGTGATTTCGTCTACAACGAGGCCGAGGACTGTCTGACGGGCAATGCTGCGTTTACATTCTGTGACGAGGACCTGATCGTTGCATATTCCGCCGATGAAGGCGCAACATGGACAAGACTTTCCCAGCGTGTTGCGTGTTACATGAATGTTACCATCGCCGGCGTAGGTCTCACCGGTAACAAGGTAACGTTTGATGAAGACACCGCAACGTATAGGATCCGGTATAATGCTGCCAAACATAATACAACATTGGAGTTCTATGCCTACGGCTCCTATATTCAATACATACCTGAGACCGTCACTGTTGCATTGAAGAAATCCGATGGGACAATTGTAGACCAGGTACGTTTGTGTGCCGCTCATTATGATAGTGGCGCCTTGTGCGACAAGATTTACCACCCGAATGTTGTCGAGGGTGAAACGCTTTCCCTTGTGTACCATTACAATGGCGAGTGGGTCGATACCGGCAAAAAGGTCGTTTACGAAGTTTATTTTGCTATTTCCGACTATAGCTAATTGATCTGCGAAAGCATGAAATCCGCACGGAGGGGCTGTGAAACATCAGCCCCTCCGTCAAACCGCATTTGATATGGGCGCACCAAAGATGCTTGATGCGCCCATATGAGGTCCGGTTTTGGGAGGGATGAGATTATGCGCAAGAAACGAAAAAAGCAGCAGGCATCCAAATTAAACTATGTACCTGTGTATATTTTGAGCGTATGCACGATCGCTGCATTCATCGTAATGATGATCGCACTTTCCGTTACCAAAGAGCCGCCCAGGGGCGAATTTGTCCCCCCGGCCTTTGAAAGCATGGCCTTGCAGGGGATCCCCGAAGTGCCTGAAGAACTTGACCATTCCTCCCCCTATCGGGAGGGAATGGCCTACCGTTTCTCCGTCTGCGCCAATGTGACCATGGACAGCAGCAGCGCAACCGTGTATTTTACCAATGCACAAGAGAACCATGTCTATCTCAAGCTCCGGGTGCTGGATGAAAACGACAAGATCCTGGGAGAAACCGGACTGTTAAAGCCCGGTGAATATGTGAAGGATGTGCAGCTGCTCCGGGAGCTTCCTACCGGCACCGGGATCAGCCTGAAGATCATGAGCTACGTTCCCGACACCTATCTGAGTGCAGGCTCTGTGGTGCTGCATACGACCATTGGCACGGCATCCTGAAAAACACTGCATTTCCCCTCTTCCGAAGACCAGCACAAAAAGCCGAACCAGTTTGGTTCGGCTTATTGTTTTTATTTTTTCAGTCTGAACGGGTGCCCTCCTCCTGGCTGTATGATTTTGAATTTTCCCCATAGTCCGCAATGGCCAACCATACCGCAAAAATGACAAAAATTAAGGC
>JAFOBK010000096.1 GCA_017381835.1 Oscillospiraceae bacterium
AAGAACACCCACTATTATCTGCACCCGCCTGCAAAGGCCGCTGCGATCAAGGGGGTACGGGTATGAGACCGCCAAAGGAAACAAAGGATGAGAGATTCCGTAGACTGGCTGAAGCGAGAGTCAATAAGATCCTCGATTTGTTCCGGCTCTTGGGAAACCTTTCCGGAACAGCGAATTACATCTACTCGAAAGAGCAGGTGGAGCAGATTTTTACGACCCTGCAGCTGGCATTGGTGAAGACGAAGATGAGATTCCTTCAGTCGCCTGAAAGGAAAAAGAAGCGTTTCTCCCTGGGTGAACCCTACGAAGTGGAAGAACCGGCAGCCAAAGCGGATAACCCCGCCTTTGCGATTCCGCTTCCGGACGGTACCTATCTTCGGGCAGTAGCCTTTCCGAACTTCGATTACCCCTGCATCAATATCTATTGGGATAACGGAGTCAATGAGCCGACGGAAACTCTGTGTTTTGTGGAATTCAACCCGGAAAAAGAGGGGAGTCAGAAGGTCTGCATCGGTGTTTACCGGGCAGATCAAGAAGACACGACATATTATGAGCCGTACTTTACGGCAGAAAGGAATTCAGATGAACAACATTGAGCGGTATACCACACTCAAGCTGGAATTCTCCCGTGTAGCCTGGTATCTGGGGAATATCCTGTCAGCACTGCTGGGCAGGGAGATCCATTGTACTGCGAAGGCAGAGGATGATTCCTATTGGAGCATCGCAGCCATTGATGACCGGTTCACCAATTCAGAGATCGTGAGCCTCATTCAGTATGTGGGCGGCGATGCTACCATGATTCGCAGATGCATTCCACCGGATTCCAATTCCAGCAGATCGCTGGGAATGGATCTGTGTGAAGCGCTGCTGAAGCATGTTCTGAAGATGGACTGGAAGCAGGAATTCGTGACAGAGGATTCCCTTTGGATCCTGGGTAACTGGCCTGAGCCGGTGCAGCTGCCGGAAGCAGATGAGAATCTGATCTTCATTGACTCCCGCGTGATCGACTGCAGCAAGCTCATGACCATGGACGAATTCGTAGAGAAGCTCTTCGATGACGGCGGTACTTTCACTGCCCTCACGAACCTCTGTGAAGATAATGAGATGGACTTTGGCACTCCGCTGTACTGGATGCACCCCTACACAGACGGCCTGTACAATGGCTGCTACTTCGTTCTGGTAAGGGAAGGTGTCCTGGCTCTGTCCTACGATGCCATCGACTGGGAAGATCATGAGGTATTCGACCGGGAATCTGCGCGGCTGTGTGATGCAGATGAAATGCGCAGCTTCTACTGGGAGTACAAGAAGCGGACCAGTGAGATGCTGGATACCATGAACGCATTTCTCTTCTTCCTGGAAAGAAAGGAGGAACGGGAACATGCCTGAGATCGACTGGATCATTGAGATCCTGGCCAATGGTGTCCGTTGCGCCACCTGCGGCAAGGTAGAGAATCATTACCCTGATTATATCTGCAATGCCCATACCCATGGAATGGCCAAGTATGGCCATCAGGATTTCCAGCTTGTGCTTTACTTACATCCCAATCAAATGGGTTATGTTCTGAACAATCTGGGCCTGCGGGTTCAGGCAGGAGAGCGGTTCAAGGCCGGAGATCTGGTGGAAGGTATCTTTGATCGGTGCCCGCTCAGACTGGATGAAGCCGAAGAGAGTGGCCGTAAAGTCCTTCGGGTCATCATTCCTGATGATGAGAACCGGTTCCCGGAAGATCCCGAATGCGAGTATCCGTATAGCTACCAGCTGGTCCCGACAGATGAACTGGCTCGGAAAGAGGGGCGTGTATCCTGATGGAAGATGTACTGAAGAATTCAGTTCGGGTAACCCCTTCTGATAAGATCCGATTCAAATGTATTGGCTGCGGAGATTGCTGCAGGAATGTAAAGGTATCTGTCCCTGTGGACTGCCAGGATGCTTTCTACCTGACAAAGTACTTGCGGGATACGGGTATGGACATTTACTGCATTGATCAGTTCCTGGAGCAGTACGCTGAACCGGAACTACTGGATGAATGCGGTTTCTTCGTGTACTTCCTGAAAACAGTTGGAGAGGACAATGCCTGTATCTTCTTGAAGGATAACCGTTGTTCCATACAGGAGGCGAAGCCGCTGGCCTGCCGGCTCTATCCATTTATGGTGGACCCAAATGAGTTTGGGGGATTTCGCTATTTGTACAGCAAAGAACGGACACATCACTTCCGTGGGCCTGTCGTTGAGACGCGAAGCTGGATGAAGAAGAATTTCCCTCCGGAAAGCCGTGCCTTCATGCAGACGGAGTATACCCATGCCGGTCCTATTGCAATGCAGCTTCGGAAGATCCCGGAGCATCGGAAAACAGAAGCATTGCTTCATTTCCATCGGCTCCGCTATTCCGAACTGGATCTGGATAAGCCCTTCCTGGAGCAGTTTCAGCGTAATCAGGTAAAGCTGCTGGCGATCCTTGCCAGAATGACCGAAGAAATCTAATCTAATACGAGTGAAGCGGCACCGAAGAAGTATCTCGGTGCCGCTAACAATAAGGAGAATTACAATGAATAATGAACTATTTCGAGATTTGGAGTCCATGACCATCGGCTTGGACGATACCTTCAAATTCCACTGCGATCAGTGTGGCAAATGCTGTACCCATCGGGAGGATATCATATTAAGTCCCATGGACATCTTCAAGATGGCCAAGGAGCTGAAAATGACTCCCGTCGAGTTTTATCATGAATACTGTGTGTTCAATATCGGTGAGCATACCAGAATGCCCATTGTCCGCCTGGCCTCCGAAGGCAAGGATACCCACTGCGTTTTACTGAAAAACCACCGGTGTTCTGTCCATAAGGTCAAGCCTGCAGTGTGTGCCATGTTCCCTCTGGGCCGCTACATGTCTTTTGAGAAGGATGACTACAATGCGGAATCCATTGACACCAGTAAGGTAAAATACCTCCTGCAGCCCCCGGAATGCGGTGACGAGAGTGAAACGCATACCGTCCGGGAATGGCTCAGCGGCTTTGACATCAAGTTGGAGGATGAAGCGTTCGTCAAGTGGCAGAAAGCCATTTCCCGGTTTAGCAATAAGTTCAAGGAGCTGGAAAAGAAGCAGGATATGCTGACTATGATGGAAATCTGGTTTGTGGTTCGTGTATCTCTGTATTTGCAGTACGATACCTCCAAGGAATTCCTGCCTCAGTTTAACTACAATGTTGAGAATCTTCTGAAGCTTCTGGACGACATTCCCAAACTGAAAAGGATGGTGCGCCATGCAGGATGAGAGAAATGCAAGTCAGATCATCCGGAAGGATGCAAGAAACTGCTTTGTGGAAAGCCTTTCTGATGCCTTCGGTAACGGCAGAGCGCATTTTGCCTT
>JAFOBK010000097.1 GCA_017381835.1 Oscillospiraceae bacterium
ATTAATACCCTCGACCTCGTGGGTAATGCGGTTCGTAATGTGATGGATCAACGGATAAGGAATCTCTTCGATGGTGGCGCTCATGGCATCGGTGGTATTCACCGCACGGATGATTGCGGCCCAGCCTTCATAGCGCTTGCCATCTCTCACGCCGACACTCTTGAAATCAGGCACAGCGATAAAATACTGCCATACCTTTCCGGCCAGACCATTTTTGTCAAACTCTTCGCGGAGGATGGCATCAGCTTCTCTCAACGCGTGCAGACGGTCACGGGTAATGGCACCCAGGCAGCGGACACCCAGGCCGGGGCCGGGGAACGGCTGACGGTATACCATATTGTGGGGCAGACCAAGTGCTTCGCCAACCACACGAACCTCATCCTTATAGAGCAGCTTCACAGGTTCCACCAGCTCCATCTGCATATCCTCCGGAAGGCCTCCCACATTATGGTGAGCCTTTACACCGTCAGATTCCAGAATATCGGGGTAGATGGTGCCCTGAGCCAGGAACTCGATACCCGCCAGCTTGGCTGCTTCCTCGTCAAAAACCTTGATGAACTCACCGCCGATGATCTTGCGCTTCTTTTCTGGTTCGGCAACACCCGCCAGCAGATCCAGGAACTGGTCGGTGGCATCTACATAAATGAGATTCGCATCCAATTCCTTACCGAAAACCTCAATGACCTGCTCACTTTCACCCTTGCGCATCAGGCCATGGTTAACATGGACGCACACCAGCTGCTTACCAATAGCCTTGATCAGCAGGGCGGCAACAACACTGGAGTCAACACCGCCGGATAGTGCCAGCAGAACCCTCTTACTGCCTACCTGAGCGCGGATTTCAGCGATCTGCTCCTCGATAAATCTCTGGGCAAGCACAGGCGTGGTGATGCGCTCCATGCTTTCGGGACGTACAATTTTCTCCATGTGATACTTCTCCTTGCTTATTCGTTGGTATAGTTATCAAAATAACCCTGAATGTAGACAATAGGGGTTCCCTTATCGCCGGAGCCGGATGTCAGATCACACAGCGATCCGATCAGGTCCGTCAGGCGACGGGGCGTGGTTCCCTGAGAAACCATATTGCCAACAAGAGATGAACCGTCCTTCTGCTGGATCTTACTCTTGATCGCTTCCTGCAGCGCTTTACCGGAAAGATCGGCAAAATCATTGTCTGCCAGATATTTCAGCTTCAGCTCGTTGGGGGTGCCCTCCAAGCCGGGAGTGTATGCAGGAGAAACTACAGGATCAGCAAGTTCCCAGATCTTACCAACTGGGTCCTTGAATGCACCGTCGCCGTAAACCATAACTTCGATGTGCCTGCCGGTGATCTCCAGCAGCTTCGTTTGAATATCCTCTACCAGCTGTTGGCATTCTTCTCTGGGGAACAGCTTTACCGAATCCTCGGTTGCTTTATTGGAACCCAGCAGACCATACCGGGCGTTCCAGCCGCTGCCGTCAACGCTCTCGGTCATAATTTCATCCAGGCCGTAAACTCGTTCAGCACCGGCGGTATTCAGCAGACGCTTAGTGCGGACGCGGGTGTGAATATCACAA
This sequence comes from Oscillospiraceae bacterium, assembly GCA_017381835.1. The sequence goes on from JAFOBK010000097.1 coordinate 1,558, forward strand.
TTCAAGACGTTCTTGGTGTATTTCAGAATCGCACGGCAATCATTGGCAAAGATAACTTCAGCTTCTGCTCCGCATTCCCGGATCAGATCGGCATAGTATGCCACATAGTCAACACCGGTGAAGGTGTGCTTGGGTGAGCCAAACAGCTCTCTCCACTTTGCTTCTGTCAGCACATCCGTATAGGGATTGATACCCTTTTCATCCAGCAGATCCAAATCCACAAGATGATTTCCAACTTCATCAGAAGGATAGCTCAGCATCAGCACAACTTTTTTGCAGCCCTTGGCAATACCACGCAGGCAAATTGCAAAGCGGTTACGGCTGAGAATGGGAAAAATGACACCAACGGTGTCACCACCAAACTTGTTGCGCACATCGGTTGCAATGTGATCGACACTGGCATAATTTCCCTGCGCACGAGCCACGATTGCTTCGGTCATGCAGACCACATCCCGGTCTCTGGGAATGAGGCCCTCCACGTTCATGGCATCCACCACGCAGCCGGTTACGATGTCCACCAGATTGTCACCCTGGCGGATGATGGGAGCCCGAAGGCCCACAGAAACAGTACCATATACTCTGCTCATAAAATTTCCCTCCGTCTATTGACTTATCTTACTGAAGCTATCATAATACAAACATAGTGATAAGTAAAATACACAATACTTACAACCGTGATAAGGAGAGCTTATATGAAAACGAAGTTGGATTATTACCGGATCTTTTATGAAACGGCTCGTTGCCGTTCGTTTTCCATTGCGGCCCAGCGCCTGTATATTTCCCAGTCGGCAATCTCACAATGTATTCATCAGCTGGAAAGTGATCTGAATACACAGCTGTTTGTCCGGACGAGAAAAGGCGTGTCTCTGACGAATGAAGGGCAGCTTCTTTTCCTCAAGGTCGAAAGTGCGATTACCTCCATAGAGCAAGGCGAAAAGCAGTTGGATAGGCTCCGCCATTTGGAAGCGGGTGAGCTTCGGATTGCCGCAGGCGATACGATCACGACCCACTTTCTGCTAAAATATCTGGAAGAGTATCACGCAACCTATCCCAATATCCGAATCGAAATGGCCAACTCCTATTCTTCCCAGATGCTCACTCTTGTGAAAGAAGGAAAAGCTGACCTTGCGTTTGTGAATATGCCCATGGAAGATGATGAACTGGTATTCGAGCCTTGTCTGGAAATTAACGATGTATTCGTCTGCGGTCCGGATTTTGAGAAGAAAGCATTCTATTCCTGGGAGGAAGTCGCTCAGCTGCCGTTGATTCTGATTGAGAAAAACGCATCGTCACGGCATTTTCTCGAAAAGAACTTCAAAGAACGGAATGTGTCCCTGAATCCGCAGATTGAGGTAGCAGTACACGATCTGCTGATCCGCTTTGCATCCATTCACCTTGGCGTTTCCTGCGTTGTTGAACAGTTTTCAAAAGAGGAGCTGGAAAGAGGTATCATCCAAAGAATTGTCCTTGATCCACCGCTTCCCAAAAGAAGCATTGGCTGCGCCTACCTTAAAAATGCACCGCTTTCTTCTGCTGCAAAAGCATTTTTGGATCTGATTAGCTAACACCGTTTAAGAAGATGGCTCAAGGCAAGCGCCATCAGGCAGAGTATGAAAATTACCAGGGCATTGATATGCAGTAACCATTTCTACCAGACGATTCCATATTTGATTGTCTAGCGGTCAATAACAATACACAGGAAACAAGTAAAATGCCCTTGGTAAAGTCAAACCTATTTCAAAGGATAAAAAAACCACCATATATTGTGGTTTCACATGCTATCGCACCCACAACATATGGTGGTCGGGAATCAAAATTCGGCTTTGTAGCTGTTTTCAGAACCGAAAACGAGCTAGGCATCGTTGAAAACATTTCTGTTGACTGCAAAGGCGATTCTACTTATGGATATAACCTTTTCCTCACTATCGAAATTGCAGATGACGATAATAAAAACCACTTGCTTACATTCGCTTTCTCTCATTTCACTTTTTCGTTACTTAACAGAATAATCCTTAGGAGATCCATGGGCACCGAAAATCTTCCAGTTGCCCACACCAAGTCTTCTCAGAATCGCCTTCCGCTCTTCGCTGCAGACTTTGGGATTTGTATCCACAGATGTCATCAGAATCGGTGCGTACTGGTTGTATTCAGCCTGGGCTGCAGTGAGTCCATGGATGTTGATATAGACATCGCCGGTAAAAGCAATGTGGTTCTCATAATCGATCAGAACCACTTCGCCCGGAAGATGACCGCCGTTTCCCTCGTAGACTTCAAAGTGCAGATCGCCGAAATCAAAGAAACCGATCTGTGTCAGCGATCCGCGAAGCTCCGGCAGATTCTGCCAGGGGGTTGTTAACTTGTTCGGATTAACCTCTTTATAGGATGTCAGGTTTTTGCAGATATTCACATAGGGCCTGTGCAGAGGATTCCGTTCCCGGAAACCGTTTTCTCCCAGATACTCACAGCGAAGGCTCTCGGCTGAGCGACCGCTGACAATGATTTCATCAAATACGTCCATAAGACCGCAATGATCCACGTCCGCATGGGTCAGCAGCAAACGCTTGTACATTGTATCAAACCCAGGGATCAGATTTCCCAGGATTGCCAGCATCTCCTCTTTATAGCAGGCATACCCGCTGTCCACGCAGAGTAATTCTCCATGGCTTTTGATCACCGCAGTATTGCTGCCGCAGGCGGGCTCAATCAAAATAATCTCGGTATTGTCTGTGATCATATGGGTGGTAATTCTGGGAACAAACTGCTCACCCTTGGCCTTGCCCAGAAGCTCTGCAAACTTACTGATGCTGTCAAAGGTCCGGTAAGGAGACAAACCCTGTTCATCCAGAATCTGCATAGCAAGATTGGCAGATACCATGAGGCCTTGCTTTTGTTCTTCGCTGAGATCCAGCATTCTGGACAGCCCCCGTACATAGGCGCTATAGAAAATGCTGTTGTCATAGGCCCGTTCCGAGCTGTTGTAGTCAATGATTCGGACTTTGCAAAGCTGTTCTGCCTGTTCCATGAAATCTGCAATCCGTCCCGGATCTTCCACATGCAGGCCCATCTTGAAATACTGATAATCGGTACCATTTTCCTGGGAATTGATGTAGGAAATGTTGAAGTTGAAGGCACTGATCAGTTCCAGAACACGGGTTACACTTCCGGGAACATCCTCAAGACAGAATTCGAGGAGGACGATGCTGGAATCCGCAGAATTATTCTGCAGATATCCGATCTTTTCCAGTTCTATGTCTGCTTTCCGGATCAGCTCTTCCGTTCCTTCCACATCCAGAAACAGCATGTGGCTGTCCACAGCTTTATCGTAGCTGACCCGGGTAATGTTGATGCCCAAGGCAGCAAAACATTTACTGGCCCTCAGAAAGGAACCAATATGGTTTGGCATAGAGGTTGCGTATGTCTTTCTCATTGTTCAATCACCGCCGGAGTAAATAATCAAAGTTCCCTACATTTGACGATGGCTTCCGTCACATCGCTCAGAACGTGTTCACCCTTCTGGTTGTAGGCTTCAATTGTGACCTCCACAAGACCGTTTCTGGCATTACGTTTTACTAAGTTTGTAACCTCTGCCCGGCCACGGAGTACATCTTCCGCATAGACCGGCTTATGCCATTCTATTTTCGTGGACTTTCCCGCCAGCAGTTCCTTCCCGAAAAAGTCTACTTCCAGATATCTGGCCCAGACAGACATAAAGGACATCACTCCGGGAGCGATGAGCCGCCCGAAAGGTGATGCTTTCGCATATTCTTCATCTGTGTGCAGCGGGATATTGTCATAGGCGTAGGCAAATTCCATCATTTTTTGTTTTTCGATGACAGCCGAAGCAATTTCTACCAACATTCCCAGTTTCAAATCGTCAAAATACATAGTCCTATCAAACCTTCATTGTGATGTCCGATTGGAGGCTGCTACAAATGTGGCAGTCTCCAATTCGGAGTCTTCTGAATTTACAGCTTATTACGCTGGATCTTGCCGGAGATGGTCTTGGGCAGTTCCTCACGGAATTCCACGATTCGGGGGTATTTGTAAGGTGCGGTATGTGCCTTGACATAGTTC
>JAFOBK010000098.1 GCA_017381835.1 Oscillospiraceae bacterium
ATTTCCTCGGAAGCAAACAGAGCGCCGCTTTCCTTCATATCTGCCAAAATCACGGGATTGGACTCTTCGGTCTTCATACCGGCATACTTGCCGGCGTAGTCGGTGTGGCGACCGTAGTCATCCACAGGCACAACCAGATCCATGCCGTAACGCATGCAGGTCTGATAGTCGTCAGCACCGAAGCCGGGAGCGGTGTGGACACAGCCGGTACCGGAGTCCATGGTGACATACTCAGCCCAAACCAGGCGGGAGGTCTTATCCAGGAAGGGATGCTTAGCCAGCATATTCTCGAAGAATGCGCCGGGGTAGGTAGCCAGAACCTCGTAATTCTCAAAGCCGCCCATCTTCATGGTCTTCTCCATCAGAGCCTCAGCCATGATGTAGGTTTCGCCGTTTTCAGCCTTCACCAGAACGTAAGCATCGCGGGGATGCAGGCAGATAGCCATGTTGCCGGGCAGGGTCCAGATGGTGGTGGTCCAAATGACGAAGAAGGTCTTGCTCAGGTCAAAGCCTGCCAGCTTGCCCAGGTCGTCATGCATGGGGAACTTAACATAAACGGAAGTACAGGGATCATCCTTATACTCGATATCAGCTTCAGCAACAGCGGTAGCACAGAAGGGGCACCAGGTAACGGGCTTCAGACCCTTGTAGATGTAGCCCTTGTCGAACATGCGGCCAAAGACCTTGACTTCCTGAGCCTCAAAGTGCTTATCCATAGTACGGTAGGGATGTTCCCAATCGCCTACAACACCCAGGCGCTTGAAGCCGCCCATCTGCTTCTGAATGAAGTCCTCTGCAAATGCTTCGCAGGCGGTACGGAACTCGGGCACAGTCATGTCCTTGTTCAGCTTCTTCTTGGAAGTTTCGATGGCACGCTCAATGGGCAGACCGTGGTTATCCCAGCCGGGAACATAGGGGGTGTAGTGACCCATCATAGCCTGGCTGCGGACGATGAAGTCCTTCAGAGTCTTGTTCAGAGCGTGACCCATGTGAATGAAGCCATTGGAGAAGGGAGGGCCGTCATGCAGAACGAAGGGGGGCAGATCCTTGTTCTTCTCCAGCATTGCGTTGTACAGATCCTGCTCTTCCCATGCCTTCAGCATGCCGGGTTCACGGGCAGGGAGACCTGCCTTCATGGGGAAGCCGGTCTTAGGGGTGATAATGGTATTCTTGTATTCCATTGGATTGTGACCTCCATTTGATATTCTAAAAAATAAAACGCCTTTGCCTCTTTATGCAAGAGACAAAGGCGTAAATATACCTCTGCGGTACCACTCTTGTTCCGGGAATTCCCGGCACTCGATCTGCGCGTTATCGGGCGCACCCGATGCAGCCTACTGCCTTTCGGTTTCGGTGCACAGCTCTGAGGGGATATGAAAGAACGTCGCCTGCTGCCTCGCACCAACCGGCAGCTCTCTGTTGGCGGTGAGATCCTTTCACCTGTCCTCATCTTAGCTTTGGGGATATATTAGCCTAAACGGCCGGTGCCGTGATCGTAGTTACGGCCAAACTGCAGATTTGCAAACTTGCTGGTAGTGGTCTCGTTGATGGGGTGACGGGGTTCTGCCTTGGGGGCAATATCCTCGGTGGTACCCACCAGAGCCTGCAGATTTGCGGAGATTTCGTCAGCCATGGCATCGGTAGACTTGGAAGACTCCATCATGTCATAGTCGAAGGGAGCAGCGCCGGTGGGGCGGTTGGTCTCCTTGATGCGCTCCAGAGCGTTCAGGCAGGAGCGGATCTGATTCTGCATCTCTTCAATCTTGGCATATGCCACCTTGCGGGCATCTTCTACGCGGGCTTCCTCTGCGGCAATCAGCGCATCGGAATTCTTGACGCTTTCAGCCACAGTCACATTGGCCTCATTCAGCATCTGGGTGCACTTGGCTTCTGCATCCTTAACCATCATGTCGCAGGTCTTCTGGGCATTGACGATGGCTTCCTTCATGCTGGCCTCGTTGTTGCGGTATTCCTCCAGCTTACCAACCAGAACCTTCATCTTGCTCTTAAGAAGGGCGTTCTCTTTGTAGAGAGTGACATAGTCATCGGTCAGAGGCTCCAGGAAGGCATCCACATCCTCCATCTTGTAGCCGCCGAAGGTTGCTTTTTCAAAGGAGACCTGTTCAATCTGTTGGGGAGTAAACATAGGTTAGATCCTTTCTGTCAATCAGATGTAGCTCTCAGCCTCAGCCTTGATGTTTTCCAGATCACCGGTAACATCCATATTGTGGGGGCAGAACAGATAAGTGGACTGTGCGACCTTCTTGACGCGGCCGTCCAGAGCGTAAACAGCACCGGACAGGAAGTCCACAACGCGGCGGGTCAGAGCCTTGTCAACATTTTCCATGTTCAGGATGACAGCCTTACGCTTGCACAGCTCGTCAGCAGCCTTTGCAGCATCGTCAAAGGTCTTGGCATGGAACAGGACAACTTCCTGCTTGCCGGAGCTCATGTTCAGAACCTGGCCGCCGAAGCTGGGGGTGGAAGCTGCGGGTGCAGCGGGAGCAGCTGCTGCAGCGGGAGCTGCGGGTGCAGCAGTAGTAGCAAAAGGAGAGGGACGGCGGGTGCGGGGAGCGGGCTCCTGAGCAGGCTCTTCGAACTCGTCTAATTCCTCGTCGTAATCATCGTAATCTTCATCATCATAGGGCTGGGCAAACTTCTTAACATTATCCCAAAAACTCATTATATATCCTCCTAATATGTTCGCATCTAATCGTAAAGATGAATGTTTTTAATAGCCACGGGCGCCAAAGATGGCAGTACCTACGCGAACCATGGTGCTTCCGCAGGCAATGGCATCGGCAAAGTCGTCAGACATACCCATAGACATAATTTCAACAGATACATTATCGCGGTTTTTTCCCTTTATGTCAACAGAAAGATTGCACATTTCTTGAAAAAATTTGTGATTATCTGTGGAATTTTGGCAAATTGGGGGGATAGCCATGAGACCACGAACACGGATGTTGGAAAAATCACCGATTTTTTCCACAACCTCCAATGCTTCCTCTCTGGTAAAGCCCGATTTGCTTTCCTCATTGCCGATATTAATTTCCAAAAGAATATCCTGGACAATGCCCTGCTTGGCAGCTTCCTTGCTCACGGCCTCCAGCAGCCGCAGAGAATCTACGGAGTGAATGAGGCTGACTTTGCCTACCACTTGCTTGACCTTATTGGTCTGCAGATGACCGATGAAATGGACGGGAGCGCCTTCATAGGCATTCTCGCTCAGTTTCTGGGTCAGTTCCTGCACACGGTTTTCGCCGCAGCAGTCCACACCGGCGGCGATGGCCTGGCGGACGGCATCCGCGTCATTCATTTTGGTGGCGGCGCACAGCAGAATCTCCTTGGGATCCCGGCCAGCTGCCATGGCAGCTGCCGCCATTTCCGCCTTGATACGGGCAACATTTTCAGCAATGGACATATACATTCCTCTTTCTGTTGGTTCTAAAAGTAGGGGGCGGCGCCCACGACGCCCCGCTCTATTCTTACGCAGAAAAAAGCGGCGAAGCATCTGCTCCGCCGCCTTTTTACTATGCAGTCGCTGCTGCTTTCAGAGGCTTCATAGGGGCCAGGGTGGAGATGGCATGCTTGTAGATCATCTGCTGTTTGCCATCGCTCACCAGTACCACCACAAAGCTGTCAAAGCCGGTGATGGTCCCCCGGAGCTGGAAGCCATTCATGAGAAACAGGGTCACCGGAACCTTGTCCCGGCGGACTTCTTTCAAAATGGCATCCTGAAGATTGATAGGATCGGACATATGTATTCCTTCTTTCTTGATGTGGGATACATAAATCCTACCATGATTCACTTGTCGAATTCCGCAAGAACCTGTCTTGCCTTTTGGAGAATTTCTGCGGTGGTTTCGCCTTCTTCCCGGCGAAGCCAGTGGATGTCTTTGTTTCTGCGAAACCAGGTCAGCTGCCGCTTGGCATATTTTCGGGAAGACTGCTGCACCAGGGCGGCTGCGGTTTCCATGCTGGATCTGCCCGCCAAAGCATCCACAAATTCCTTATAGCCGATGGCCTGCATGGCGGTGCATTTTTCTGGGATACCCTCTGCCAAAAGGGACTTGATCTCATCAATGAGACCGTCCCGCAGCATGATATCTACCCGCTTGTCGATCCGGTCGTACAGAGTCTGACGGTCTGCGTCTTCCAACGCAAACCATACGGGATGGTACTTGGGAGGAATGGCCTGGGTTCTGCGGTTGTGCTCGGTGATGGAGATGCCGGTTTCCAGGTAGACCTCCATAGCCCGGATGATCCGCTTCTGGTCGGAAGGATGAAGTCTTTCCGCAGATTCCGGATCCACTTCCCGCAGCTGCGCGATCACGGCTTCAATGCCTTGCTCCGCAGCCAGTTTCTCCAGTTCTTCCCGTCGACCGGTGGCAGGATAGGGGGCAAAGTCATTGCCCTTAATGAGGGAATCCATGTAAAGACCGGTGCCGCCTACGATAATGGCGGTCTTACCACGGCTTAAAATATCATCCACAATGGGGGAGGCCATTTCACAGTATTTACTGACGGAAAAATCCTCCCAGGGTTCGGCCACATCCAGCATATGGTGGGGGATGTTCTCCCGCTCTTCGATGGTGGGCTTTGCGGTGCCGATGTCCATGCGCTTGTACACCTGCATGGAGTCGCAGGATACGATCTCACCATCCAGCTCCTTGGCCAGGGCGATACTCAGCGCCGTCTTACCGGAGGCGGTAGGGCCTGCGATGCATATTAAATTCTTCATAGGCCATAGCCTCCTTAATTTATCACGTCATTGCGAACCAGTGCGTACACTGGTGTAACAATCTCCTGATTATCGCTTCAACTCTTTTCCACAATGAGGGCAGTAGTTAGGTATACCGGATTTAACATTGTAGGCTGCATCGCAGTAGGGGCAACGATACGCAATCGTTATACAAATTACGGCCAAAGCCCATAAGAAAACTCCAAGAATAAACATATAGGTTGCATCATAGTAAACACCACAACCTATTAAGAGTAGTCCAGCGAAGAAGAGGATAAAATTAATGATACGTAGTATGCGAGAAGATAGATTCTGTAAAAAAAGTTTCAGCTTTTTCATGAGTAATCTCCTTAACGCTTAAACTGCTTCTCCAACTGCTTCTTACTAAGTGTAATGCAGATAGGTCTGCCGTGGGGGCAGTGCTTTAAGTCTTCTCTTCCCATAACCTGCTCCACCAGCACCAGCAATTCTTTTTCGTTACTGTGCCAGCCAGCCTTGATGGCAGCCTTGCAGGCAACGGTATGGAGAATCTCATCCCGGACGCTGTCGCGCTTCTCTCTGCGGCCGTTCAACAGGTCTGCTGCCATCTGCGTGAGAGTTTCCGCGGCCTGCTCCGTACCCAAATCCATGGGGATTTGCCGCAGCAGTAATGTATTTTCGCCAAATTCCTCGGCTTCAAAACCCAGCTCTTCCAAAAGAGCGGTATTGGCCATGAGGATCGCACATTCATCCGGGGAAAGGCGGCAGGGAATGGGAGTCAGCAAACTCTGAGAGGAAATGGCTTCCTGGTTTGCTTTCAGCTTTTCAAAGAGAATCCGCTCATGGGCGGCATGCTTGTCGATTAAGTAAGCTTCCTCGCCCTGTTCCACGATGATATAGCTGTTGTACAGCTCACCCACATACCGCCAGGGAATCTCCTGGGGCATGGTCTCGATGACAACCTGCTCCTGTTCTTCTTCCTGGACAGGAACGGGAATCACCACCGGCTCCGGCTTCTTTTCCGGCATGGGCGGCAGGGGAATGGGCTTGGGTTCAGCTTTGGGCAGGATCACCCGCTCCTTCACCGGCTTCTGCACACTCCGCTCCACAGCCGCGGCAACAGCAGCGGCTGCCAGGGGAGAGGGCTTAGGTGCATCTTTCACAGCGGTGGAGAAGGTCTTGTATTCTTCCGCGGTCATGGTGCGGAAGAAGTTCTCCTGCTTAGGAGCTTTTGCTGTCTGAGGCGCAGCGGGTTTTGCAGGTGCGGGAGCAGGCTTAAACTGCACCTGAGGCCGGTCGGGGGTTTTGTTGAGAGCGCCGAGAACGCCGTAGTGAACGCAGTCAAAGACTGCCTTTTCATTTAAGAATTTCACTTCCGTCTTGGCAGGATGGACATTTACATCCACTGCGTTGGAAGGTAAATGCAAATGCAGTACGCAGGCGGGGAACTTACCCACCATGATCTGATTCCGGTAGGCTTCTTCCAATGCTGCGATGAGGATCCGGGATTTCACCGGACGGTCATTGACGAAGAAGGTCTGAAGGTTACGGCTGGGGCGGCTGTCGGTGGGTTTGGAGATGTAGCCGGTGAGACTGTAGCCCTCCCAGCGGCTTTCCACTTTCACCATCTTGCCGCATTCTCTGCCGTAGACGCAGTACACCGCGGCTTCCAGCTGACCGGTGCCGGGGGTGGACAGCACTTCCTTGCCGTCCCGAATAAAGCGGAAGGCCACCTCGGGATGGGCCAGGGCCTGCAGCTGTACTGCTGCGGACACCTTGCCGCCTTCCACAGTATCGGATTTCATAAACTTCATTCTTGCGGGCGTGTTAAAGAACAGATCCCGCACGATAATGGTGGTGCCATCGGGACAACCGGCTTCCGATTCTTCGGTGATAGAGCCAGCTTCCAGAGAAAGACTGGTGCCGGAAATGGAGCCGGGGGTCTTGGTCAGCAGGTCAATGCGGCTGACGGAAGCGATAGCGGCCAAAGCTTCACCGCGGAAACCCATGGTGGCAATCGCCGCCAGGTCTTCTGCAGAGCGCAGCTTGGATGTGGCATGGCGCAAAAAGGCCGTACGGGCATCCTCGGGACTCATACCGCAGCCATTATCGGTGATGCGGATAAAGGTCATGCCGCCGTCACGGATCTCCACCGTGACCTGGGAGGCACCGGCATCCACGGCATTTTCCAGCAGTTCTTTCACCACGGAGGCCGGCCGTTCCACTACCTCACCGGCAGCTATTAAGTTGGCAACATGGGACGAGAGCTGAAGAATTTTCGGCATAGGATTACCTCATAAGGAGCATACCCATCTGATTCACGCTCATGTGGATCAGCACGGATGCAAAGATCGAACCGCTGCGGCGGTAAGCCCAGGCAAGGGCAAAACCGGCAGGCAGATACTGAAAGAAGCAAATGGCCAAAGTACGGAAGTCATACATGGTAATGTAGCCGACCACATGGGCCAGGCTGAATAAAATCATAGATAGGGCATAGGCAAGCCAGGGGCTCTTGTCATAGACATTGCGGAACATCAATACCCGGTAGAAGCATTCCTCGGCAATGGGAACCAGCACAACGGTACCCAGGGTCATAAGACCAAAGTTATCCTGCACCATTTCCAGGATAATGGCATCGTTAATGTTGGTAAAAGAGGGGTCAATCAGGGTGACAATAAAGGAGAAGATGGCATTGCCTACCATGTAGATCAACATGCCGATGCCTGCACAGCGCAGAACAAACCAGGGATTTTCCAAAAGGAAACGGAAATTTGCTACCAGGAATTTCCGGAAAATAAGCAGCACGGCCAGGAAATTTACGGCAAAAATCAGCACCTGGACCGTGGTTTCCGGCAGGGGATTGGCCAGCAGCATATTACCTACCAGAATAATACTGGGAAGGATCAGCAGCTGCAGTACAAAATAGATGATGCCAATAACGGTTTCGTTGGGGTTGGGTTTTACAAAATAGTTCATATGTTAGTCCAGCATTTTCTTGAGCTTATACAGCTCGTTCATGGCTTCAATGGGGGTGAGGGTTTCGACGGTGATGGCCTCCAATGCCCGCTGCACCTGCTGGGCACGCAGATCCAGCATATTCATCTGATCTTCCGGCTCCGGCTGCGCCACGGGAGCGGACTTGCCGCCCTCGGCTTCCAGTTCCTTCAGAATCTGACGGGCACGGTTTACCACGGAAGAGGGCAGACCGGCCAGCTTGGCAACTTCCACACCGAAGCTGTCGTCAGTGGCACCGGGGACGATTTTCCGCAGGAAGATCATCTTGTCGCCCCGCTTTTTCACAGCGATATTATAGTTCTTAACATTGGGAAGCTCTGCTTCGATGGAAGCCAGCTCATGATAGTGGGTAGCAAAAAGGGTCTTGGCACCCAGTTGGCGGGGACTTGCCGCGTATTCCAGCACAGCTCTTGCGATAGCCATGCCGTCATAGGTGGAAGTACCTCTGCCGATCTCATCCAGGATCAGCAGGCTCTTGGAGGTGGCATATTTCAGAATGGAAGCCACCTCTGCCATTTCCACCATAAAGGTGGACTGGCCGGAGGCCAGGTCATCGCTGGCACCGATACGGGTGAATACCCGATCCACAATGCCGATTCTTGCGCTGCGGGCGGGAACAAAGCTGCCCATCTGTGCCATCAGCACGATCAGCGCCACCTGGCGCATATAGGTGGATTTACCTGCCATGTTGGGGCCGGTGATAATGGACACCTGGTTATCCTTAGCACCCAGCTCGGTATCGTTGGGCACAAAGAGGGTGTCTTTCAGCATCTGCTCCACAACGGGGTGGCGGCCATCGGTGATGGAAATCTCACTGCTCAAGGTGATTTCCGGACGGCAGTAACCCTGCTTCACTGCAACCGTAGCCAGGGAGCAGAGGGTATCTGCGGCGGCAACAGCAGCGGCAGCAGTTTGGACTCTTGCTGCCTGGGCAGCCAAATGCTCACGAAGCTGGGTAAAGATTTGATATTCCAGGGCGGTTAGCCGCTCCTTGGCGGTGAGCACCTGCTCTTCCAGTTCCTTCAGCTCCGGCGTGATGTAACGCTCGCAGTTGGTCAAGGTCTGCTTGCGGATGTAATAGTCGGGAACCTGATTCACAAAGGACTTGGAAACTTCAATATAATAGCCGAAAACACGGTTATAGCTGACTTTCAAAGTGCGAATGCCGGTCTTGTCCTTTTCGGATGCTTCGATGGCGGCAATGGTGCTGGTGCCGCCCTGCATAATATCCCGCAGCTTGTCGGCATCCGCATTGGCACCGGGACGGATAATGCCGCCTTCCCGCACGGTGAGGGGAGGCTCATCCACAATGGTGGCTTCAATCTGATCCGCGCAATCACTCAGGGGATCAATTTCGTTACCCAGCCGCTGCAGTAAGGATGCATCCATGGAGAGCAGCTGCTTTTTTACTTCCGGCAGCGCCCGCAGACCTCTGGCAAGACCCAGCAGGTCACGGCAGTTGACGGTACCGGTGACTACACGGGTCATGACACGCTCCAGGTCAGTCACATCTTTCAATGCTTCCGTTAGCTCGCCGCGGGAGATGGTGCTGCTGACCAGCTCTTCCACAGCACGCTGACGGCGGTCGATTTCAACCGGATCCAGCAGAGGCTTTTCCAGCCAGCTGCGGATCATTCTGCCGCCCATGGCGGTGTGGGTCTTATCCAGCACCCACAGCAGGGTGCCCTTCTTTTCCTTGGAGCGGAGGGTTTCCGTCAGCTCCAAATTCCGGCGGGCATCCATATCCAGTTCCATGAATCGGCCGGTGGTATAGTATTGCAGCTGGCGGATGTGAGCCAGATCGTTTTTCTGCAAGGTCAGCAGAGTCTGCAGCAGACTTCCGCTGGCAATGATAGCCTCGGGCAGACCTGTCAGACCCAGTTCTGCCAGGCTTTTGCCGAAATGCCGCTCCAGCAACTCTTCGGCGGCAGCCTTGTGGAACTGTTCTTCTCTGCCTTCATCCACGCAGCAGTTTAAGCGATGGAAAAGGGCATCTTCAATAATATCCTCATGGGAAGAACTGCCGAAACGCAGCACCTCAGAGGGGGAGAAACGGCCCAGTTCGGAAGCAGCGGAAGCGGCATCTGCGCAGACCGTTGCGAAAAACGCACCGGTGGACACATCACAGAAGGCAAGACCGATCCGGCCACCCTCGCCGTAAAGACAACCCATGTAGTTGTTTTTACTTTCGTCCAGCATGCAGCTTTCCGTGACGGTGCCGGGAGTGACGATGCGGGTGATGTCACGCTCCACGATGCCCTTGGCCAGGGCAGGATCTTCCATCTGCTCGCAGATAGCAACTTTATAACCCTTCTGCACCAGACGGGCAATATAGGAGTCCACAGAGTGATAAGGCACACCGCACATGGGGGTCTGCTCTTCCTTAGGCTTGTTCCGGTCACGGGTGGTGAGGGTCAGATCCAGCTCACGGGCGGCAACCTTTGCGTCCTCGTCGAACATCTCATAGAAGTCACCCAGGCGGAAAAACAGAATGCAGTCCTGGTTCTTTTCTTTGATATCGTTATACTGCCGCCGCATGGGGGTCAGTTCATTTGCAGGTTTTGCCATAGGCTTAACCTCTTTCTCTAAATAATGATGTCATTGCGAACCAGTGCGCACACTGGTGTGGCAATCTCCTGTTTATGCCAGTTCGCCGGTCAGGCTCCAGGTGGTAGCACCGGTGATTTTCACCTTGGCATAGTTGCCGATGAGAGCGTCATCACCCATAAAGCGAACCAGACGGCCGCCTTCGGTGCGGGCGGTCAGGAATTCCTTGTCGGTTCCATCTACCAGGCACTCCATAGTCTTGCCGATATATTCCTTGTGGATCTCCTCAGAGATTGCATTCTGCACAGCGCAGAGCTTATCAAACCGGCGGTTCTTGTCTGCCTTGGGAGTGGGGTCCTCCATCTTGGCGGCGGGAGTGCCGGCTCTGGGGGAGAAGATAAAGGTGAAGAGAGAATCGTAGCGCACCTGCTCAATCAGGGAGATGGTCTCCTCAAATTCCTCCTCGGTCTCGCCGGGGAAGCCTACGATCACGTCGGAAGTCAGCACCAGATCGGGCATGACAGATTTGGCGTACATGACTTTTTCCAGATAAGTCTCCCGGTCATAGTGGCGGTTCATGGCCTTCAGCACCCGGGAAGAGCCGGACTGGAAGGGAAGGTGCAGCTGCTTGGCAATCTTGGGAGAAGCAGCCATGGTGTCGAAAAGCTTCTTGGAAGCATCTCTGGGGTGGCTGGTCATAAAGCGGATCTTGAAATCACCGGGAATTTCGGTGATCAGCTTCAGAAGATCGGCAAAGTCCACACCGCAGCTTAAATCCTTGCCGTAGGAGTTTACATTCTGACCCAGAAGGGTAATATCCTTGATACCGCTTTCAATGAGCGCTTTGCACTCAGCCAGAATATCCTCCGGCTTGCGGCTTCTTTCTCTGCCTCTAACATAGGGCACGATACAGTAGGTGCAGAAGTTGTTGCAGCCGTACATGATGGACACCCATGCTTTCAGGGTATTGTCACGGATCTGAGGAATACCTTCGGCAATAGAACCGGCCTCATCCTCTACGAAATAGGTACGCTTTCTCACAAACAGCACTCGATGCAGGATCTCCGGGAACTGCCACAGATGGTGGGTGGAGAACACACCGTCCACATGGGGGAAGCTCTTCTTGATCCGCTCCACCACATGACCCTGACCGGCCATACAGCCGCAGAGGAAGATCTTCTGACGGGGGTGGCGGCGCTTGGTGTGGGTCAGTGCGCCCAAATTACCGAATACACGCTGCTCAGCATGCTCCCGGATGGCGCAGGTGTTCATCACCACCACATCGGCTCCTTCGGCTTCCTGGCAGATGGCATAGCCGCTTTCTACCAAAAATCCGCGGATGCGCTCGGAGTCAGCTTCATTCTGCTGACAGCCGTAAGTCTCCACATATGCCTTGGGGGTGATGCCCTGTTCATGCCAAAAAGAATTTATTTTATTGCAGAAATCAAGCTGCTGCTGCAGCTGCTCCTGAGAAATAACGGTAGTTTTTTCCATAACCATGGGTCTCCTTAATAAACACTTATACAATTTACTATAATACCATTTTTGCACCCTTTTTGCAAGTATAACAAATAAAAAAGTGGTGTGCCGTCCAAAGACGACACACCACTTGGAAAGGGTTATTGATTTATCCAACGCACTTGGAACAAGGGGTTCTGCCTGCGGCAATGGCCTCACTCAAAGTCACTTTATAGGCAGTTTTTCCGGCACAGTCGGGGTCATAATGGTATTTGGTGCCGCTCTCGTTGAGGTAGATGGCAGGTACGGACATAGACAGCGTAACTGTTTCAGACTTTGCGGTCTTTCCGTACTTGTCGGTGACTACGCAGTATACCTGACGTCCGTCGGTCTTATCACTCATCTTGCAGGAGTAAGTTGCGGAAGTCACAGAGGATTTGCTGAACTTGCTGCTGCCTGCATTTTTGATGTACCACTGATATTTCAGCCCATCGCCGCTTGCCGCCACATTGATCTTCACAACTTCACCCTCTGCCGCGCTTGCGTTCTGGGGCTGCTGGGTGATAGATGCTGCTTCACGGAGAATGACGGTCTTGGACTTGACCTGGTAGCCGTAAGCGTCAGTGACGATGCAATAAACCAGGCGGTCCTTGGACTTCTCATTCATCTTACAGGAGTAGGTTGCGGAGGTGACGGAGGACTTAGAGTACTTGGTCTTGCCTGCGTTTTTAATGTACCACTGGTATTTCAGACCGTCACCGGAGGCCTTTACGGTTACCTTTGCGGTAGAACCGGCCTTCGTATAAGTGTTGGAAGGTTCGGTGGTGACAGAAACCTTTTCTCGTAGAATGACAGTCTTGGACTTAACCTGGTTGCCGTAAGCATCGGTGACGATGCAGTAAACCAGACGATTCTTGGAAGTGTCACTCATCTTGCAGGAGTAGGTGGCAGAGGTGACGGAAGACTTGGAGTACTTGGTCTTGCCATCATTCTTAATGTACCACTGATATGTGAGTCCTTCGCCTTCGGCGTTTACGGTTACCTTGGCGGTGTCGCCTTCCTTCGCATAGGTGTTTTTAGGCTGCTCTACGATTTTTACGGCCTCGGGGGCGTAAGGCACCCAGGTTAGATCACCGTCATAGTTCTGACGGATTTCCTTGGTCCAGGTGGGATCATTTTCCGGATAATAAACAGTTGTGGTCGTATCCTGGAAAGCACTGCCCCGAAAGTAGGAGGGGGCATTGCCGGTAAAATACACTGCCTCCAAGGAAGCACATTCAGCGAAAGCAAAAGAATCGATATCCGTCACACCCGCGGGAATGACGATCTGCTTCAGTCCACTGCCTTTAAAGGCTTCTGCGCCGATATAGGTAACTGTTTCCGGCAGGTCAATACTGGTCAGCTTCTTGCAGTTCGTAAAAGTGTAACCGCCGATACCTTCGAAGGGAGTTTTGAAAATGACGGTTTCCAGGTTTGTACAGTCTGAAAAAGTGTTCCATCCTGTACGAACGGCTACACCGTCAAAAACGACCTTTTTCAACTTGGTATTACCGCAGAATTTCAGATCATCGTGGAATCGATGGATTTCAATACTAGTCCAGGAATTTAAGGTAAAGTTACGGGGAAGGAGGCTTTCCAGAGATTCGGGCAGATACAGATGCCCGGTTAGAGCGTAACATTCATAGAAAGCATCTTCACCAATCAGTTCCAGACCTTCCGTTAAATTCAGGGTCTTCAGGTTCTGACAGCGGGCAAAGGCATAGTCACCGATGGTTTTTACACCGGAAGGGAAAGTCAATTCCTCCACAGCTGTGTCATAAAAAGCATCTTCGCCAATTTCCAGAGATACTGTATCGGGAGAAAAGGTGATTTGCGCAAGACTGGGGCAGTTCCAAAAAGCACCCCGGTCAATCAACTCCATGCTGGCAGGGAAAGACACAGCACGCAGGGAAATACAACCAATGAAAGCATTTGGCTCAATACGCTCCATGGCATTGCCCAAATCTACCTCTGTAACATTGACCATATCTTCAAAGGCTCGCTCTCCAACGGATTTCACACCGCCTTCAAAGACAATTTTGGTGACTTGATCGGCATACGCTGCCCAGTCATAGGGCGCGCTCGGCATCTTTGCGTTGCCGGAAATGGTCAGGGTACCTTCACTGTCCACTTCCCAGTTGAGCTTACCGGCAGTACCGCTGGCTACGATTGTTTCCGCAGAAACGCCCACAGCAAGCAGAATTACTGCCAATATAACTGTCAGCAGAACCGTAAACAGTCTTCTGTTTTTCATTTTTGTTTCCTCCTTGTATATTTTCTTCTATGTATTATAGAACATCCTGGTAATCGGATGCAACATTATTATTTTCAGACCTGGGGCCTTTGCAAACACCACACCTGTTTTTGACAGGTGTGGTGTTGTTCTGCATATTACTTTATTTTCAGAGAAACAATATCCGTGGAAACCTTATTGCCGTAAGCATCAGAAACAACGCAGTAGATCAGGCGGCCGTTTCTGGCATCGCTCATCTTGACGCTGTAGGTATTACCGGTGAAGGTGGAGGTCTTTTTGAAGGTGGCATCGTCTGCGTCAGAGAAGTACCAGGTATACTTCAGACCATCGCCTACAGCCTGGAAGGAAACCTTGGCGGTCTGACCTTCTTCCACAACAACGCTCTGAAGCTGCTGGGTGATGGAAACGGTCATACCCAAGGTGACAGTCTTGGTTTGGGCTTTCTTGCCGTAGGCATCGGTGACCACACAGTAAACCTGACGACCCTGGGACTTGTCGCTCATCTTGCAGGAATAAGTGGCAGAGGTAATGGAAGACTTGCTGAATTTGTCCTTACCTGCATTCTTGATATACCATTGGTACTTCAGGTTATCGCCGGATGCTTTTACGGAGACTTTGATGGTCTTACCGGTCTGGGTCTGGGCATCCTTGGGCTGACTGGTGATGGAAGCGGCTTCCCGCAGAATGACGGCCTTGGAACGGACGCTGTTGCCGTCTTCATCGGTGACGATGCAGTAGACAAGGCGATCCTTAGACTTCTCATTCATCTTGCAGGAGTAAGTAGCGGAGGTCACGGAAGACTTACTGTACTTGGTCTTACCTGCGTTCTTGATGTACCACTGATACTTGAGGTCATTGCCCTGTGCCTTAAGCGTAACCTTGGCAGTTTTGCCTTTCTGGGTATAGGTGTTCTTGGGTTGTTCCACAATCTTAACGGACTGGTTAGTATCATATGCGACCCAAGTTAACTCACCCTCATAGTCCTGCATGACCTCTTCTGTCCAGCTATCATTACCGGCAGGATAATAGACAGTAGCAGTGACATCAGTGAAGGACTGCAGCCCCATTGCGGGTGCATCACCCTTAAAAGTAATGGTGTTCAGATAAGGGCAATTAGCAAAAGCAGCCTCACCAATCTCGGTCACACTTGCGGGGATTGTGATGCTTTCCAGGCTATTGCACCATAGGAAACAAGATGCGGGAATAGATTCCAGGCTGGCGGACAATTTGACGCTGCTCAAAAGACCGCACGATTTAAATGTACCTTCACCGAGTTTGGTAAGACTATCCGGCAGCGAAATGCTGGTTAAATTGCGGCAATCATCAAAGGCATGGTCACCAATACTGGTTAGCTTCTGAGAAAGTTTAATGTTGGTGAGACAGACGCACTTATAGAAAGCATAGCCATCAATGTGGGTCAAGGATGCAGGCAAGGTGATGTTTTCCAAAGCGTAACAGCTGCTGAATGCACCGGTGCCAATGCGAAGTAATTCATCTGGCAAAATGATATCGGTTAGCGCAATACAGTCACTGAACGCAGCATCACTGATAACGGTTATGCCATCTGGCAGTGCAATACTTTTTAAAGCAACGCAGTTAGAAAATGCCTCCTCACCAATACTGGTCACACCTTTGGAAATTGTAACAGAACTCAATTTGGTACAGTCACGGAATGCGTAATTGCCGATCCGGGTTACACCATCTTTAATCACGACGGATTCAACTTTGCGTCCAAACCACGGTGTATTGATCGTAACCGTGCCAGCAGTGTTAGTAGCAGAATAATCACGCATTTTACCGGAGCCGGAAATCGTCAGCAAGCCCTCACTGTCTAAAGACCAGGTGACATTGTCGCCACAATTACCGCTGTCCACGATTTCAGCTGCGGAAGCGCCTACAGCAAGCAGAACAACTGCCAATATAACTGTCAGCAAAACAGTGACGAATCTTCTTGTTTTCATTTTGTGTCCTCCTTACGTTATTTTTTCTTTCAATACTATTATACCATCCAAGAAACCGAATGCAACATGGAAATGAGGTTATGGACAGTTAATCTGACACGTTTCTGATAAAATTATAGTAAAAATATACACTAAAATCAATAGTAAAAAAATGTACCGTGATAAAGTGAGTCTATAAACGGAAGGAGGGAGCAAATGCTGATATACATGAAGAAGATGCGGGGCCTGCGGGAGGATAACGATTTGACCCAGGTTCAGGTGGCGCAGATATTGGGAACATCTCAAACGATGTATGCCCGCTATGAGCGGGGTGCCAATGAAATGCCCATCCACCATTTGATTACCCTCTGCAAGTTTTATAATGTATCAGCGGACTATTTGCTGGATACTGCTCCCAACCCCAATAGAAAACAGAAAAAAATCCAAAAATAAAACCAGCCTCGCAGGTATTTGCGAAGCTGGTTTTTATTTTTTTATCAAGCCTTCAGAAGTACGGTATCGCTTTGCAGCCAGTTGCCGTGCTGATCGCTGACAATACACATGACATACCGATCCCGGGATTGGTCACCGGCAGACATAGTGTAGACATTGCCGGTGACGGATGTTTTGATAAAGATCTCATCCTCCGCACCCTTGGAATACCAGCAGTAGCTGAGGCCATCGCCTTCCGCGGCAACAGACACAGTGCCGTTGCCGACAGAACGTGCCCGGCTGACGGTGGGCTGCTGGGTGATTTTCAGCTGGGTCATACCGTAGGGCTGCCATACTATGCTGCCGCCGTAGGACTGCAGAAAATCTGCTGTCCAGCCATAGAGGGAGGCGGGATAATGGACGGTTGCGTCAACAGCCAGGAAGGCGCTTTCTCCGATGTCCGGGGCAGTGCCTTCAAAGACGATTTCCTCCAGCTGATTGCAGTTGTAGAAAATGCCGTTTCCGATGCCGATGCCGTCACCGCGGATAACCACTTTTCGGATGTTCTCGTTGTAGTTGCTCCAGGCGGGATAGAGGATATTGCCGGAGCCGCTAATTGTCAGGGTGCCTTCTTCATCCACAGCCCAGGTAAGATCCTTGCCGCACATGCCTGTGGCATACAGCGCACCGTAGTGGGCTTCTTTGGGCTGGATGATGTAGTAGACATAGGAATAAAAAACTTTTTCCCAGGGTTCTTTGTTGATAGCCACAAGACCCTGTCCGTCGCCGTTACCGTCCAGATAAGTGAGTCCTTCCTCGTCATAATGCAGCACAATGAATGAGTGGCCGGAGGCACGGACCAAAGCGCCGGTGCCCTGGCGAACACCCCAGGCTTTGAAGTTTTCATAGGTGGCCCGTCTGTTGCCGGTTGTACGCAGATTCAGGGACTCGGAATTCTCACCGGCCTCACCGCTGCCGGTGGACTCACCGAAGAGGGTGTAGTAAACACCGTTTGCATAAATAAAGCAGGATGTACCCCGCTCCAAGGCCTTGCCGCCCTCGGGACCCACATACATACACACACCGTTGTTGCGGACAGGAGAGGTACCCAGGTAAGTATTGACCGGCTTTTGGCAAGCTTTATCGGCATAGATGCCGGCATCACCGTCGAAAATGGCGTTCAGTTTTTCGGCAAGTAGAGGGGAGGGCGTGTAGTTGCTGCCATCCACTGCAGCGCGGTTCGTAATATAATTGCGGCGTCTTGCGGCCTGAGCCTCCGTAGTAGGAAGGGCGCACAATAGCAGAGTCAGCGTTAGAAAAAATGATAGGATTCTTTTTGTCAAAGATGAATAACCTCCAAAATTTACCAAATAGATTGCAACTCATTTTTGTCAAACAGGGGTGATTATAGTAAAGATACACAAAAATGTCAAGCACTATTTGTTAAAATCAACATATACAGGGCACGGATATCACAAGTATATGGGCTGCGCCGCAAAAATAGTAGTCTGCTGATTGCTTTTTTGGAGGTGAAAAACAGAAAGAAAAACCGGGGCAATGGAATGATCCATTGCCCCGGTCTATTATAGAAATCAGATGCGGACACACTCGATGTCCAGCATGTCAGCCAGCATCTCCCATCTGCGGGAAATATCGCCCAGGTTGATAACCTCGTGGTGAGTGCCGCCGTTCTTCAGCCACTTCTGCACGCACTGTGCGGGGCCGCAATCGGGCTTCCAGAAGAAGTAGGGCATCTCGTTATTGGGCATGTTGTTGTCAGGCTGCATATCGCCCATAGCCACAATCAGACGGAACTGATCGCCCCGTACGGATGCCAGACTGGTCAGTGTAGCACGGCCAACCTCGGGGGTGAACCGGGGAGTGGGGGGATTTTCCAGACCGCCTTCGGCCAGGAAACGGTCGATGATCTGAGGCTTCACATCCTTACGATGGGTTGCCCAGTTACCTTCGCCTGCATGGCAGAAGATAATGGAGCCACGCTTGAAGTCCATGGCGTACATTTCGGTGAAGTTGGCGTCATCGTCGCCCAGGCAGTGGGCAGCTGCTACCATAGCGGCGCACATGCTGTCGCCTTCTGCAGCATAGCCGTAGCCGTCGGCCATCAGGTGGGAAGCGGCCAGCAGAGGCAGCTGCTTGAAGCGGCCATCCTCGGCGAAAATATCAAAGTGAGCGGTGAAAGCATCCAGGCCGTTGGCATCCATGTACTTCTTGAAACCGAAGTACATCTTAATAGCCTCGTAATGGCTCTCATAGCTGAGCTTGGGATCGATATCAAAGATCTCGTGATCCAGCTTGATGCGGGCATCGATCTCTTCCTTGGTGGTTTCCTCCATGTACTTGACCACTGCGCCGATGGAATCGTAACGGTATTCAGGGCCAATCTTGCTGTAAACAGCCATCTCATCGGAGAGAATGTCGTTCATGCCGGGCATCTTGCCGATGATACCCACCTTCATCTTTTTAAGGAAGGTGTAGGTCTGCGCAGCCTTGCCGAAGTCCTGAACCCATGCCTTCAGCTCGGGGCCGTAACGGTCACCGG
Organism: Oscillospiraceae bacterium; assembly: GCA_017381835.1. Next base: position 18,969 of record JAFOBK010000098.1, read on the forward strand.
CGAAGAACTGGCACTTCAGGCCCATTCTGGTGATAGCGCAGGCATTGTCCTGAGCGCCGTGAACACCCTGGTTGATGGTCAGCATGAACTCATCAAAATCGTCTTCCACATGGGAATTGGGCTGAACCACAGCGAAGCCCAGGGGCAGACGGTTATTCTGCAGCGCGCGAACAACCCAGGAACCCTGAGAGTAAGCCAGCATGGTGATGATCATGCCGTCCAGCTCCATCTCGTTCATTTCCTTGACCTTTGCCTCAATGTCAGCTCTGTTCAGAGCGGCACCGGGGAAGTAGATCTCTGCTACATCGGACAGCTCTGCAATCACCTCACGGGCAAATGCCTCCTGGCGGGCGGTAATACCGGGGAAATTGGGCTCGTAGCCGTCGGTAATCAGGCCCAGCAGGCCAAGCTTGGGTAATCTTCTTTCTCTCATTGTTTATTCTCCTTTCCTGTTTTCAAACAAGGGAATTAATGCACGGAATAGTTTCTGATAGCGGTCGTAGACCTCATCATAAATTTCTTTCAAATCATGGTTGGGTTTTACGATTGTTTTCACCAGGTTCTGCGCCTGGGCATCTGCCATGGTGTCATACCAGCCCATGCTGACAGCGCCCATCATAGCGGCGCCCAAACTGCCGCATTCAGACTGCTCCAGCAGCACCAGCTCTACGCCGGTGATATCTGCGATGATCTGATTCCAAATGGGATTCTTGGCACCGCCGCCGAAGAAGTGGACGCGGGTGGGGTTGATGCCGAAGGCTTTCAGCATCTCCAGATTCTCCCGAAGCATATAGCCGATGGACTCCAGAACCGCTCTTGTCATGGATGCGTGATTGGTGGTAAGACCCAGGCCGAAGAACACACCCTTGGCATCGGGAAGCAGGGTAGGCTGCAGGCTGCCGCAGAAATAGGGCAGATGGATCACGCCGTCAGCGCCGGGAGCAACACCGGCTGCCTCTTCGCAGAGCAGATCATAGGGATCTTTGCCGCTTTCCTTGGCCTTTTCTACGGTGAGGGCGCTGCACTGATCCTTAAACCACTTGAATACCGCACCTGCGGTGGAGCAAAGGGGAAGGATAGCATACTGGTTATCCCGAATGCCCCGGTAGACGATGAGGGACTCATCGGTACATTCGTCCATGGAGGTGATGGCAGAGGTCAGCACCATTGCAGTACCTACCGTTGCGGTGACCACACCGTCCTGCATACCGCCGCCGCCAATGGCAGCTGCAATCTGGTCCATAGCACCGGCAAAGACCTTCACATCTGCGCCCAAACCCAATTCCTTCTGTGCCTGGGGACGGAGTGTGCCTGCCATCGCGCCGCAGTCCAAAATGGTGGGCAGCTTATTGACATCCAAATCCAGCCGCTCTAAAAGCTCTGTCCAGTAGCGGTCATTGCGGATATCGTAATAAGCGGTAGAGGTCAGCAGAGATTTTTCTGTGACAAATTCGCCGGTTAGACGGTGGAGCACGAAGTCTTCCACCAGCAGGAACTTATAGGCTTTTTCGTAGATCTCCGGACGCTCTTCCTTAAACCAAAGAAGCTTGGGCAGGGGAACGAAACCGTTCATATCGGTAACACCGGTCAGACCATACATTTCCTTGGTGGGAAGAATCTTGCTGATGCGCTCAGCCTGATCCTTTGCCCGGTCATCCAGCCAAACAACGGCCCGATGCAGGGGAGTGCCGTCCTCTGTGACGGGGATCATGGTCTCACCCTGGGTGGTCAGACAGATGGCCTGCACCACAGCTTCCGGCACTTCCTTTTTAATCTGGGAAACTGCCAGACAGATGGTGTTCCAGTAGACCTCGCAGTCCAGCTCAACGGTGCCCAGCTCTGTGCTGAGAGTGTATTCATCGGTGCGTATGGCAAGACAGTTTAAAGCCTTGTCAAAGAGGCAGGTTTTGATGGCAGTGGTGCCTACATCAAATGTTAAAATCGTTTCCACGGCATCTCCTCCTTGTGTTTTATTATGATTGCGATCCATCTGCTCTGACATTTTCCGTCGGGCAAATGGAACTTGTTTACTTTTTAAGGTTACGGACGGAATCCCGCCGGATCAGCTCAGGCTGGAACATGAAATGGTAGCCAGGCTCTGCACGGCCCTCCAGCCAATCCAGCAGAAAAGATGCGGCTTGTTCGCCCATAATGTCTTTGGGATGGGTAATACTGGTGATTTTGGGTAATGCGGTGCTGGACAGCTCTGTGTTATCGTATCCAACAACAGAAACATCTTCATAAACCCGCAGACCTGCGCTGCTCAGTGCATGATAGCATTCCACGGCCAAAAGATCGTTGTAACAGACGACCGCTGTGATCTGTTCGGTTTTGATATATTGGACCCAGTCTTCCGGGGCGGTAATATCAGCATCTATAATATGCGGGGTCAGCGCTGCTTTTTTCATAGCCTCACGGTAACCGGCTGAGCGGTATGCAGAGTCTTTGTAACGGTTGCGGAACAGACTCAAAATATTGCAGTGCCCCATTTCAATGAGATGTTCCGTTGCCATCAATCCGCCCCAATCGTCGTTATTCATAATGCAGGCGGTGTCCATGCCTTTGAATTTGCCGTCAATGGTAATCAAAGGAATTCCCATTTCTGCGCAGCGGCTGAGCGCTCTGCGGCAATCCGTGCTGATCTCCTCAGGACCGGTGTAAGGCTGAATGATTACACCGTCGGTTCCGCGGTCAAGCACCTGGGTTAAACCCTGGGCGATGTTTTCCATGGAATCCAGCGTGTCATGGAGGATCAGATTGCAGTTTCGTTCGTCCAGCACTCTGCTGATACCGGACAAAATATAGGGGATAAAATAGGTGTCGGCAGTATTCAGAAAGACATCGATGTTTTTCGGGACATCCCGCTTGGGCATGGCAGCGCAGAAAGTACCGAAACCCTGTTCTTTCCTCAAACAGCCGGAAAGAACCAGTTCGGCCAATGCATTGCGGATGGTGGTACGGCCGCAATGATAGTGATTCAGCATCTCGGTTTCGGACATCAGCTTATCGCCGATTTTAATGCTTCCGTTCAAAATCTGCTCTTCAATATCCCGCTTGATCTGGCGATATAAAGGTTCATAGCTGCTGCGATCTACCATCCGACTTTCTCACCTGCCTGTACACGATTTCATCTTTAGTTTAGCATAAAAAAACAGCCAGTCAACAACTTGTGTGCTTATTCGAATAAGTTTGTGGATTGTACTATAGACGGAAACTGGTTTTTGTGTAAAAAGTCATAGCAACAAGGGAAATGCAGATTGTGAGGGGATGGTCTATATCATAAAAATCCTCCTTTGCGGATAGTCGCAAAGGAGGATTTTCGTTAGCGCATATTTAGCTGCGGAGCAATTATTCCTGCTCCCAGTTGTGCCAGATGTTCTGCACATCGTCGTCATCTTCCATGATGTCGATGAGCTTTTCCATCAGAGCGATCTGCTCTTCGGTCTCCAGCTTCTGATAGTTCTGGGGAACCATTTCCAGCTGAGCGGATACGAAGGTGTACTTGCTAAGGTTAGCAACAACGTCGTTGAAATCGTCGGGCAGAGTGTAGATGGTGAAAACATCGCCGTCAGCCTCGAAGTCGTCAGCGCCTGCTTCCATAGCGTCCATCATGACTTCTTCTTCGTCCAGCTCCTCTTCGGAGTTGTCGATCACGAGAACGCCCTTCTTGTCAAAGCTCCATGCCACGCAGCCGGAAGCACCCAGGTTGCCGCCGAACTTATCAAAGTGATGGCGCATGGAACCTGCGGTACGGTTACGGTTGTCGGTCATGGTCTCAACGATGACAGCAACACCGCCGGGGCCGTAGCCTTCGTAGGTGATGGTCTCGTAGTTATCGCCGGAGCCAGCGCCGCTTGCCTTCTCCAGGCAGCGCTTGATGTTATCGTTGGGCATGTTGGCAGCCTTAGCCTTGGTGATGACGGTAGCCAGGCGGGAGTTGTTAGCGGGATCAGTGATACCGCCGCCTTCCTTTACGGCAACGATCAATTCCTTAGCGATCTTAGTGAATGCAGCAGCGCGCTTTGCGTCCTGTGCACCCTTGGTTTTCTGAATGTTATGCCATTTGGAATGTCCGGACATAAGAATCTTCCCTTCTATATAACGGCAGTAAGCCTAAAAATTTCGCAACACATTTTACCACAAGCACTTAAAAAATGCAACAGTTTCAGAAGAATTTCATGCAATCACGGTGGGTTTTGGAGATCAGAACCTGGATTTGCGGGAACGCAGCGGCGATTTTATCTGCCAAAACCTTGACAACGGGATTTTCTGTATGGAAATGGCCGGCATCAATGATGGTCATGCCCATATCTTTGGCATCCCAAAACTGGTTGTATTTTACATCGGCAGTCACAAAGGTGTCGCAGCCGGCCTGATAGGCATCCATCAGCTCGCTGCCGCAGGCACCGCCGCCTACGCAGACCTTGTGTACAGCCTTGCCGCCGTCAGCGTAGCGCAGACCTTCACAGCCTAAGGTGTTTTTTACATGGGCAAGGAAGGTATCCAAAGGCTGCTTATCCACAGTGCCGCACCGGAGCAGACCGTATTCCCGGCCTTCTTCATCGGTGCCGACAGGCTTTACAACACGAACATCTTTCAGACCCAAAACCTGCGCCAGGGTATCGTTGACACCGCCGGGAGCACAATCTAAGTTGGTGTGGGCATTGATACAGGGAATTCCGTGCTCAATTAAAAATAAGGTGTTTTTGCCCTGCTGGGTCTCATCGGTGATGAAACCGGGATTCCACAAAAGGGCATGGTGGGTCACCAGCAGATCAGCGCCAATCTGGGCAGCTTCCTGGCAAACACCTTCGAAAGGATCCAGGGATACCAGGATGGTCTTCACCTCTTTGTCCATCCGACCGCAGTTGAGGCCCACATTGTCCCAGCTTTCCTTCATAAAAGTGGGCGCAATGGTGTTGATATATTCAAAAATATCCTTAACAGTTGCCATCAGGGTTCCTCCTTCAGCCAGTTCAGTTCCTGGGGCAGGTTGGTCAGCTCTTCCAATGCCTGCACCTTAAAAGGATGTGCTTTCTTGCCCTGGTTGTCCACGATCATTTTCAGACCGCCTACTACCCAGCGGTAGAATGCGGATACATCAGGGGTGGGATTCTTCAGAAGGGCAGGGGGGAAGTGGCAACCGCCTGCAGTCAGCTCCATACCGGGCATGTAGATGACTTCCATAACGGTGTAGAGAAATCTGCCATCTTTTAAGACAGCCTCGTCGCGGATAAACCAACCCTGTTCGCCCAGGTACTTCCGCAGCTCCGGCCGCTTGCTCTGACATTGCAGAATCAGCCGGTAATTGCCCTCTTTCAGCCAGGGCGCAGCCTCCAAAATGGAGATCATGGTGTCACCGCCCATACCGGCGCAGACCATGGCATCAAAATCCCGGGGGATATTTCGCACACCGTCGGAGAGGAAAAACTGCATCCGGTCCCGGACACCATACTTTTCTGCGTTAAATACAGCCGCATTCAGGGGGCCTTCGTTGATATCCGCAGCGATGATGTGGCTGGCAATATTGTTTTTTAATAGGTGGATGCCCAGATAACCGTGGTCGCAGCCAATGTCGGCCACCCGGTCACCGGGTCTTACAAACCGGCAGCAAGCCAAAAGCCGGTCAGAAATAGGAAGCTTCATAAAATACCTCAAAAAGAAATGCCATCCCGGCGAACGGGATGGCATAGCCGGTTAGATTCTTACTTACTGGTTCTCTTCGTAAGCAGCCAGGAAGTGGTTCAGCTGAGCCAGGAAGGGCTCGCAGTCGATGCCGTGAACCATGCAAGCTTCCTCAACGGTCTCGCCGCGGGAAGAGGGGCAGCCCAGGCAGTGCATGCCGATTGCGAAGAACAGGGGAGCAGCGTGGGGTGCGATATCCAGAACATCACCGATAATGGTATTTTTTTCAATTTTTACAGCCATTTTTATGACCTCCTCTTACATTTACTGACCTATTATAACCTGCCTTTTTCAAAAAAACAAGGGGGTAAATGTAAAAGGATTACGGGACAGCGTCCTTCTTTTCTAAATAACGGAATATTTCCCGAATGGCTGCGAAAATGATACCGCCAATGATCCATACAATCCAGCTGATCCTCCAACTGTCAGCAAGGAAACTCCAGATCAGATATCCGGCAGTAATCAGCAGCCAATATACGGTGGTGACAGTTTCTTCCAGGGCAGATTCCTTGCACTTTTTGGGGGTAAACTCACCTTCCCGAAGGAGCCGCTCCATGCTTGCCCATTGCACACCAACCCAAACAAACAGACCCACGGCAATACTGATAAGGAAAAGGGTCACGGCAACAAAACTGGCAGTAATCAACGCGTTGATGGTAAAGAAACCTAAAATTATAACAATAGGAGCCAAGATGCAAAGACATACCCCCAAAATGTTGCATTTGGTATAGGTGTTGCGAAATGCTTTCTGCTTTTCTCTGACCATTCCGGAAACACCGTAGGCCAGCTCAAACTCCTCTTCTTCCAGGAATTCATAGGGGCTGTGCTTGGCGCCTACCAGCAGAAATACAGCTACCGCAGCCGCAACCATCACGAACAGAACAGCCAGACCACAAAATGCGGCAAAGTCTTCATTAAATGGTGGCATGGAGATATCCGAAGCAGCGCCCATCAAAATCAAACATACCGGTGAGAGAATGCATAGCATCGTTGCCAGTGCGATTCGTACCGAGGCCCATGTCCGATGCTGCAGATAGGTATTGGCTTCTTCCATGGTGACGCATCGAATCGAACTGTCCGAAGTGTCATTGGTGTATTCTTCCATCTCTAATTCGTCTTTCAGTAAATAGTCGGTACTGACTCCGAATAGCTTACTAAGCATCAAAATTTTTTCTAAGTCCGGTGTGGTCTGGGCAGCTTCCCACTTGGAAACAGCCTGCCGGGAAACACGCATCCGGTCAGCCAGTTCTTCCTGAGACCAACCGTTCTTTTTTCTTAACTGGATGATTTTATCGGCGAGAATCATATCTCATACCTCCTGAGCGATTCAGCGTTGCTTGCTGTTGCTTGTATGATAGCATCTTTTTGCGTTGCCGACCACCAACCGGCACCTTGCAATCTGTCAATCGGCAGTTGCGATCCACGATTTTCTTATATTGTACCATAAATATAACAGGAGAAGCAATTGCTTCTCCTGTTATAGAACTCACTTCTTATTCTTTTCCTTAGCGCGCTTGTCGTTGATGATCTGCATTTCCTTGGCTGTGATCAGTTCACAGTTATTTTCCCTTGCCCATTCCACGCAGCCCTTCAGCACCAGGGGCAGGAACACACGGGGGACGTTCAGGATCATCTGCAGGGCATCGTCGGTGAACTTGACCTTGTCATCGGCACGGTCGGCAGCGTAACGGACAGATTCCAGGCTCTGCTGACGCATGGGCAGCAGCTCTGCACGCATGCGGGTCTTGCGGTGGAACCAGAAATTCTTGCTGTCACGGTAGCCATAGTCCACGGGCAGGCTGGGGAAATCGGATGCCTTCACACCGTTGATGATGGCGTCACTGTACTTTTTCTTCATGAGGATCTTGTCCACTTTCAGAATGAAGTGGGCGCCGAACTTGGAGGTAATGCCGTTGAAATCGTGATAGGGAGGTTCATAGCCGTTCAGCTCACCGGGCATGTCGTTCTGCGCGTTATCCAGCTCTCTGACCCAGGTACACTCAATAACCTGGATGGCATCGGTGAGAACCATGGGGCGCTCGCCCTCTGCCTGACCCTTTTCCAGCTTGAACTGGCAATTGGGCATCTTGTCCTCAGGCTTATCGCCGGGCCAGGAGAGCTTGACGCACTCCTTAAAGGTCTTGGGCTTGTCATCAACGAAGTTGATGGCACATTTGCCGGTACGCAGGATGTTCTGGGCGGTGTTGGAGGAGTTACGGCAGGAAAGGAGCATAGCATAGAAATCTTTGCCGGCAACATAATAGGGCTGCACCAGGGAGTAAGGACCCAGGGTGGTGGAGCCGTCCTCGCAGAGGGTGGAGATTACCACGGTGGGCATGGGGAAGAACAGAGAAGTCTGATAGAAATTGTCTACAACACGAAGATTTTCAAAACTGGACATAGTGGCATTCTCCTTATTTAATAATGTGCAGGCATGTATGATATTTATTATTATAGCATGATGTTTTAATGGGTGCAAGCAGGTTGGAAAACTATTAAAAAATTGCAATATGTACTCTTGACAAGGACAAGTGTCCGCGCTATAATACGGCCTATAAAGCGTAGAGGCGCGGGAAACATCAGTAGCCGGAGAAGAACGCGGAAACGTTCCGGTGAAAGGGTTTGCCGCCGAAATCCAAATTTGCTTTCCGACGGGTTTGGGTTGGTCCCTGGCAGAATATGTCTTGGACTGTCACAATGTTTGTGGAGTGCTACCGCGGGTTATGGAATTGCTGTGCCGTGGAGCAGTTTGCTTCACGGCGCTTTTATTTTGAAAGGAGAAAAGAGAAAATGAAGAAGACAATGACTCGTAAGATCGCTGTTGTTGCCGTCCTGATCATTGCGTTTGTGATTTTATCCATCGTAATGCCCGGTCAGCACAACCTCAAGTGCGGCGATTGTGACGGTACCGGTATGGTGGATGCCGCTGTTTGCGCAGCCTGTTCCGGTTCCGGTGTCGGTACTGACCCTGCCGACAGCAACTATTACAGCACCTTTATGGCACTGGCACCTCCCATTATTGCCATCGTGCTGGCGCTGGTTACCAAGGAAGTATACAGCTCTCTGTTCATCGGTGTCCTGGCCGGTGCCCTGCTGTACTCTAACTTCGACCTGATCGGCGCATTCAATGCCATCGTCAATGACGGCCTCATCGCCAATGTTGGCGACAGCTGGAACGCTGGTATTCTGATCTTCCTGGTTCTGCTGGGTATCATGGTTGCCCTGGTCAATGCTGCCGGCGGCTCTGCTGCCTTCGGCCGCTGGGCAAAGGAGCATGTGAAGACCCGTGCAGGCGCACAGCTGGCAACCTTCGCCCTGGGCGTTCTGATTTTCATCGACGACTATTTCAACTGCCTGACTGTTGGCAGCGTTATGCGCCCCGTCACCGATGGCCACAAGATCTCCCGTGCAAAGTTTGCTTACATCATCGATGCTACCGCTGCTCCCATCTGCATGATTGCTCCCATCTCCTCCTGGGCAGCTGCTGTTACCAGCGTTGTGGGTTCCGAGAACGGCCTGACTTACTTTGTCCGTGCTATTCCCTATAACTTCTACAGCCTGCTGACCATCGTGATGATCATCACCATCACCCTGATGAAGTTCGATTACGGCCCCATGGCAGTGCATGAGCGCAACGCCATGAACGGCGACCTGTTCTCCGGCGAGTTTATGGGCGAGAACCTGGATGAGGAAGTTTCTCCCAAGGGTAAGGTCATTGACCTGATCGCTCCCGTTCTGATTCTGATTGCACTGTGCATCATCGGCATGATCTACACCGGTGGTTTCTTCGATGCAGAGGGCGATGCTTATCTGAACATCGCAACCGCATTTGCAAATGCAGATGCTTCCGCAGGCCTGGCCTGGGGTGCGCTGATCTCCGTGATCCTCACCATCCTCTACCTGGTAGCCCGCAAGGTCATCACCTTCAAGACCGCTATGGATGCCATCCCCAAGGGCTTCTGCGCAATGGTTCCCGCTATCATCATCCTGGTCTTCGCCTGGACTCTGGGCGGCATCACCCGCGGCATGCTGGGTGCTGACATCTTTGTTAAGCTGGCAATCGGCGGCAGCGCTGAGGCACTGTCCTCCTTCCTGCCTGCAGTCATCTTCCTGATTGCTTACGGCCTGGCATTTGCTACCGGCACCTCCTGGGGTACCTTCG
>JAFOBK010000099.1 GCA_017381835.1 Oscillospiraceae bacterium
GCCAAGGCATTCGGCATCGAGTTCACCGACAAGACCAATCAGAAGACCAATCCCCACGAGACCTCCTGGGGTGTTTCCACCCGTCTGATCGGCGGTATCATCATGACCCACGGCGATAACAACGGTCTGGTGCTGCCTCCCAAGGTGGCTCCCATCCAGGCAATCATCCTGCCCATCGCCCAGCATAAGCCCGGCGTTCTGGATGCAGCAAATGCCATCAAGGAGCGCCTGCTGGCTGCCGGCATCCGCACCAAGCTGGATGATTCCGACAACTCCATGGGCTGGAAGTGCGCTGAGTACGAAATGAAGGGTGTCCCCCTGCGTGTCGAGTGCGGTCCCCGTGACTTGGAGAACGGTCAGGTTGTGCTGGTTCGCCGTAACGATGGCGAGAAGACCGTTGTGAAGATCGAGGATCTGGAAGCAGCCGTTGCTGAGCAGCTGCAGGCTGTCCACGACGGCATGTACGCCCGCGCAAAGAAGAACCTGGAAGACCACATCTACGAGGCTCACTCTCTGGAAGAGGCTAAGGAGCTGCAGGAGAAGAACGGCGGCTTCATCAAGACCATGTGGTGCGGCGAGCTGGAGTGCGAGCTGAAGATGAAGGAAGTAGCCGGTATGTCCTCCCGCTGCATGCCCTTTGCACAGGAGAACCTGGGCGACGTTTGTCCTATCTGCGGCAAGCCTGCCAAGACCATGATCTACTGGGGCGTTGCTTACTAATTGAAAACCATTGATCCCCTCCGGATTTCCGGAGGGGATTTTTTCTTAAAAATATCTTAAACTTATTCCTACTTTTATCTTAGACCTTATCTTGCTATAATAAGATCAAGAAAAGGAGATGGTAGATATGTATCGGGTTTTAATTTGCGATGACCAGCCGGACATCGTCAATGCCTTAAAAATATACTTAAAGCCGGAAGGCTATGAACTGCTGACTGCCCAAAACGGCAAGGAAGCCCTGGAACTGGCGGGTCAGGCGGACCTGATCTTAATGGACATTATGATGCCCGTGATGGACGGCATCACTGCAACCGCCAAAATCCGGGAGTTTTCCAATGTGCCGATCATTCTTCTCACCGCAAAATCCGAAACGGAAGATGTGGTGCTAGGTCTGAATGTGGGTGCCGATGATTATATCACCAAACCCTTCATCCCGGTGGAGGTGTTGGCAAGAGTGAGAAGTCAGCTGCGCCGCTATGGCATGCCGAAAACCCCGAAAACGGACAGTCTGACGGTTGGCGGAGTGGAACTGAATGACCGGGAGAAAATCGTCACCGTAGATGACGAAGAGGTGAGCCTGACACCTATTGAATATGCGATTTTGAAGCTACTGATGGAAAATACCGGAAAGGTTTATTCCTCCAAAGAGATTTACCGCATCGTATGGAGCGAAGAGCCAATGGGAAACGAAGGCGCGGTGTCGGTACATATCCGGCACTTAAGAGAGAAGATCGAAATTGACCCCGGCAATCCCCGCTATATCAAGGTGGTTTGGGGTCAGGGCTACAAAATGGAGGGAGGCAAAAAATGAAGCGGTATTCTTTGTGGGTCAAGTGCCTGATGTTCTTCCTGGCAGTGGTGACCCTTTTAGGTGTGGCAGTCAGCGGCTTGGGTATTTTAGCCGCGGAGTCCCAGTGTATGTACACCCATGATAATTATGAAGATTGGATTCATAGCCAGTACCAGGACAGAGCACATATGATTGCGGACCAAGTGTTGATGGATTACGGTGCAAGTCTCAGCGATTGCCCTCCGTGGATTCTGGAGCAGACAAATTATGCCAACGCTATCCAATATGTAAAAAACTGGTATGATCTGTCTGAAAGTAACTGGCGCTATACCCTTCAGAAAGATGGAAAAATTCTTCGCAACACATATAACGATAGCTTTGAAAAAGATGCTTTGCACTTTGCATTTGTGCTGGATTTCAGCTATCCTATGGTTGGAGTATCGGAGGAATATACGCAGTATTTTCATGAAACTGTCACGGACGAACCGGTACCTGTTCATTATCAATATGATTCCGGATATCAGGTGGATATTTACATCAGCCGGAATCATACCAGTTATTACATCAATAACGGCATTTCTCAGACTGCTATGAAGTGGCTCTTCGCAGCCAGATACGCTTTGGTTGCGGTCGCGGCAGTGAGCTTCTTGCTGTTTGCCCTTGCGTTCGTTATACTGATGATCTTGGCCGGTAAAAATCCCAAAACCGGAGATGTGAACCCTCGGGCATTGAACAGAGTGCCTTTGGATTTGTATTTGGGTGCGGCTGTGGGAATTACCGTTCTAGGCTGCTGGCTTGCCTATGAAATGCTGGATATGCTCTTCTCCAATGACGGCTACAATGTGCTGATGGCGGTATTGCTCTGCGGTTGCGGTATCATCGTAGCTACCGTGGATGTAGGCTTCTTTACGGCGGTTGCCGCCCAGTTCAAAGTACCCGGCGGATTCTGGTGGCGGCACAGCCTTTGCGGCAGAGTGCTGAAGCTTGCGTGGAAGATTGTCAAAAAAGTTTGGGGATATATTGCAAAATTCTTCCGCCGTGTTGGCGGTTATATCCGGGATGCATTCTCCATGCTTCCTGTGATTTGGCAGTGGATCGCCGCAGGCGGTGCCTTGGGATTTGTACTGGTGATTATCTGCGCAACCACCAATGCCCATTGGTATAGTGTGGTTCCGCTGGCGGTGTGGTGCATCGTCTTTGCGGCTCTGGTGATCTACTGCGGTTACAGCTATGGCGTGATCCAAAAGGGCATCCGGCGGATGAAAGACGGTGACCTTTATGAAAAGATCGATACCCAATGGCTATTTGGCTCTTTCAAGACCATCGCTGAGGATTTAAATGCCCTGGCGGATGTGGTGGCCATCGCTGCGGAGAAGCAGCTGAAGTCCGAGCGGATGAAGACGGAATTGATCACCAATGTGTCCCATGATATCAAAACTCCTCTGACTTCCGTCATCAACTATGTGGATCTTCTCCAGCAGTCTCACACGGAGGAAGAAGGGAAGCAGTACCTGGAGGTGTTGTCCCGACAGTCTGCGCGGTTGAAGAAGCTGGTGGAGGACTTAATGGATATGAGCAAGGCATCTACCGGTAACATGGCGGTGAATGTGACCACAGTGGATGCGGTAGAGGCGGTGAACCAGGCTCTGGGTGAATTTGCCGATAAGCTGGATTATGCACAATTGACTCCGGTATTCCGCAAACCCGAAGGTCAGCTGCAGATGCAGGCTGACGGACGGCTCACCTGGCGGGTGCTCAGCAATCTCCTTGGGAATGTGGTGAAATACGCACTCCCCGGAACGCGGGTCTATGTGGACTTAACGACCGAAGGCAGATGGGTGGTCTGCTCCATTAAGAATATCTCCCGGGAGGAGCTGAACATCAGCGCCGAGGAACTGACAGAGCGATTTGTTCGGGGGGATGAAGCCCGTAATACGGAAGGCAGCGGACTGGGCCTGAACATTGCCCAAAGCCTGATGCATTTGCAGCATGGCACAATGGAACTGACTGTAGACGGCGACCTGTTCAAAGTCACCCTGGCATTTCCTGCGGAATAATCAAAAAGACCATCTCACTGGAGATGGTCTTTTTCTAATTTCAGGAGTGTGGCTTTCTTCTCTATTCCGCCGGCGTAGCCGGTGAGTTTTCCGTCAGCACCCATGACCCGATGGCAGGGGATCAGGATGGAAATGGGATTTCTTCCCACAGCGCCGCCTACCGCCTGGGCAGATTTGCAGCCCAATTGCTTGGCAAGATCGCCGTAAGTGCAGGTTTTCCCATAGGGAATCTGCAAGAGTAATTCCCACACTTTTTGCTGAAATGGTGTTCCTTTCGGCTTCAATGGGGGAAGAAAAGCAGGGGTTTTCTTAGCAAAGTACAAGGAAAGCCAATCTTTTGTTTCTTCCAATACCGGACAGCTGCCGGAAACGGCATCAGAAGGAATGTGTTGTTCTTCGTATTTCTGTCCGGCAAATGTGACGGCGGTTAAGGAAGTGCCGTCGCTGCAAAGGTGGATTACCCCCAAAGGGGAGTCAAAGGTAGTGACGATCATTCCCACAGATAGACTCTCACCTCATAGGGCTGCAGCTGGCTCTTCACGTCCGGATAGCTCTGCAGCACCAGCTTGGCCTTACTTAGGTCAAAGCCTGCAGGTACACGGACGGGGATCTCTTTCTTGCTGAAGGAACACATCACCAGCAGCTTCTGCTTGCCGTCATCCCGGCTGTACACATACCGCTTTCCGCTCATAAAGAAGTGATCCCGGTACTTGCCGTCTTTCACTACCGGCAGGGATTTGCGCAGGGCGATGGCTTTCCGATAGAAATTCAGAAGGCTGTTGGGGTCAGCTTCCTGGGCGGCAGCGTTAATTTCTTTGAAGTTTTGGTTTACATAAAACCAAGGTTTTCCGGTGGTGAAACCGGCATTTTCGCTGTCGTCCCACTGAACAGGAGTACGGGCAGAGTCACGGGAGGAGCGCCACATCCGCTTTAAGCGCTGCTTAGGGGTTTTGTTTAAGGCGGTGTTGGCATACTGCCATCGGGTCTGGACATCCTCATACATCTCGGGATCTTCCGGTTTCCAGTTCAGCATGCCGATTTCCTGACCTTGGTAGATAAAGGGTGTGCCCTGCTGGAACAGATAGGAGGCTGCCAATGCTTTGCCGCTGGCTTCCCGGAATTCTTCGCTGCCGTAGCGGGAAATGATGCGGGGATGGTCATGGTTTTCCATATAGAGCATATTCCAGGCCTTGCCGTAGAGCTTCTTCTGCCAGTTAGAGAAGGCCAGCTTCATCCGCTGGAGGATGAAGGGAGTGGGCAGATAGTCCGTAAACAGACAGTCGGCGCACTGGCACTGGAATTGGATCATCATGTCGATCTGACCGCTTTCGTCCTCTTTGATATAGGACAGAGCCTTCTTAGGAGATACCAAAGGTGCTTCTGCCAGGGTCATGGAGTCATAATGGTCGAAAACATCCTTCTTAAACTCCATGAGATACTCATGGATATGAGGGCCGTGATTATAGTTGGGCATGCCCTTGTAAATGGGGAACAGATGGTCGTCGGGAAGACCTTCCTTCTTGGAGATGTAGGTGATCACATCTTCACGGAAACCGTCTACACCCATATCCAGCCAGAACCGCAGGATCTTTTTCACTTCTTCCCGCACCAGGGGATTGTCCATGTTGAGATCCGGCTGCTTGACGCAGAACAGATGCAGATAGTACTCACTCCGCACATCGTCCCATGCCCAGGCTTTGCCGTCAAAATTGCTGTCCCAGTTGTTGGGGAGCTTGCCGTTGGGTTTTGCAGGCCGCCAAATGTAGTAGTCGGTGTAGGGATCAATCCGCTGACGGCTTTTTTGGAACCATTCATGCTCATCACTGGTGTGGTTGACAACCAAGTCCATGATGACCTTCATATCCCTTGCGTGGGCACCTTCCAGCATAGCCTTAAAAGCTTCCATACCGCCGAATTCGGGGGCAATGTCCATATAATCGGCAATGTCATAGCCGCAGTCGGCACCGGGAGAGGGATACAAGGGGGAGAACCAAATACCGTCGCATCCCAGGGATTTGATGTAATCCAGCTTTTCACACACACCCCAAAGATCGCCCATGCCGTCGCCGTTACCGTCTTTGAAGCTCCGGGGCCAAATCTGATAGAATACCCGATCTTTGTACCATTTTGTCTGTTTCATACAGCCACCTCCAGTTTTCTTCATTATAGCAATCTAACGGAGACTTGTCACCCATTATGTCATTGACATGGTGAAATTTACTAGATACAATAAATATAATATGAAAAATAAAGGATGATGGCGGATGATAACCTATGAAAACGGTCTGTTTGCGCTGCAGGGGGACGGGTTTACCAATTTAATGCGGGTGAACCAGTGGGGGCTGTTAGAGCAGCTGTATTTTGGCCCCACAGTCAGCGCTTCGGACTGGACTGCTTTTCAGCCGGAGCCGGGCATTGGCTGGGGCGCATCGGTCCTGCTGGAGACCGGCAACAACAGTAGCTGCGCAGATGCCATGCCCCTGGCATGGAGCGGCAGCGGACGGGGCGATTATCGGGAATCTCCTTTGGATATCGGTGCTTCCACAGACTTTCACTATGAAAGTCACCGGATTTTGGAAGCGGCAGTTCCTATGGAATGCGGACTTCCTCAGGCAAGGGGTAAAGGCGAGATTTTGGAGATCACCATGACCCAAAAGGGTCTGAAGCTGCTGTTGTACTTCGGCATTTTCGGTGGTGTCCTCACCCGCCGTACGGTGCTGATCAACACCGGTGAGGAGACTATCTCTATACATAAGTGCATGAGTTTTCTGATGGATCTTCCCGGTGACTGGGAAATGACTACCTTCGACGGCGGCTGGATCGCGGAAATGCACAAAAACACTGCTCCCGTGCAGGAAAACCGGATTGTTAATGAGAGTACCACCGGCTTTTCCTCCCACCGGCATAATCCCGGTTTTATGCTCAGCGAGCCGGATGCAACGGAGGACAGCGGCTGGGTCTGCGGCTTCAATCTGATCTATTCCGGCAACCATTATGGATCTGCCCAGCGTTCCTTGCAGGGTTTTACCCGCATTATGCAGGGTATTTCCCCTGACAATTTTACCTGGGAACTGGCAGGCGGGGAACGTTTTGAAACACCGGAAGCGGTGATGGCGGTATCCGACCGGGGCTTCGGCGGCATGAGCCGGAAGATGCACCAATTTGTTTTAAGCCACATCATTCCTACCTACTGGCAGAACCGGTGCCGCCCCGTCCTTTACAATGACTGGGAAGGCTGCATGTTCGATTTTAATCAGCGAAAGCTGATGAACCTGGCCAAGCAGGCCAAGGAGCTGGGTTGTGAGCTGTTCGTGCTGGATGATGGCTGGTTCGGCAAGCGGGATGACGATACCTCCAGCCTGGGTGATTATAGCATCCATAAAAAGAAATTACCCCAGGGCATCAAAGGCCTCAGCGAGCGGATCAACCATTTGGGCCTGGAATTCGGCCTGTGGTTTGAACCGGAGGCGGTGAATCCCGACTCGGATCTGTACCGAACCCACCCCGATTGGGCATTGACCGATGGCTTTACACCCCTCACCGGCCGCAATGAACTGCTGCTGGATCTGACAAAACCTGAAGTGCGGGACTATATCGTAAAAAATGTTACCAATTTACTGGACAATGCCAATATTTCCTATGTGAAGTGGGATATGAATCGCCACAGCATTGCCCTGGGAGAAAAGGCCCACCGCTATATTTTGGGACTTTACGATGTACTGCGCCGGATTTTTGAACCCCGTCCCAATGTGCTGCTGGAATCCTGTGCTTCCGGCGGTAACCGATTTGATCTTGGCATGTTGTGCTACGGCCCTCAGATTTGGAGCAGTGACAATACTGACCCGATTTCCCGCCTGGAGATTCAGGGGAATCTCAGCTATCTCTATCCCCAGTCCACCTTTGGCGCTCATGTAAGTGCCGCTCCCCATGCTCAGACGCTGCGGGCAACGCCCCTCACCACCCGGGGTAATGTATCCTTCTTCGGCTGCCTGGGTTATGAGCTGGATTTGGATCACCTGCTGGGCGTGGAGCAGAAGGAAATTAAGGAGCAGATCGCTCTTTACAAAAAATACCGGGATGTGTTCCAGTTTGGCACGTTTTCACGCCTGAAAAACGGCTGGCAGGTGCAAAAGGGCAAGGTCACCATTGCCGGTGTTTTCCGCAAACTGGGAAATGCTGCCCCCGGTTATGAACAGCTGCGACTGAAAAATATGGCTCCCGGTAAGTGCTATCACTTCCGGAACCGTGCCCAGGAACTGCGAATCGGTCAGTTCGGCAGCCTGGTGAAGCATGTGGCTCCCGTTTCCCTGAATCCCAACGGTGTGATTCTGAGAACTGTGGATCGCCATATGACCATGCATGACGGCGTTCAGGATCTGACCGCTTCCGGCGCTGCGCTGATGAGTGGTGTGAACTTGCTGCCCTTGTTCCGGGGCACCGGCTACCACGAACGGCAGCGGACACTGTTGGATTTCGGCAGCGAAGTCTATATTGTAGAGGAGGTTTCCAATGACGAAACTTGATAACCGCAACAAAACATTCTTTGGCCTGGGTACCATCGGCCGGGATATGTTCTATTCCTTTGAGGCCAACACCCTTTTGTATTTTCTGTCCGATGTTTTGAGCCTGCCGGTGTGGGTCTTTGCCGCTGCCAGCATGGTGCTTTCTGTGATGCGTATTTTTGACGCCATCAACGACCCCATTACCGGTCTCGTTATCGACAATATCCGCTCTCCCTGGGGTAAGTTCAAGCCTGCAATCCTGGTGGGCGGTGTTCTCAGCGCCATTTTCTCCGTGCTGCTGTTTGCAGACATAGGTACCGGCTGGACCTTTGTCATTATCTTTGCCATTGCCTATTTCCTGTGGGATGTATCGTTTGGCATCAATGACATCGCCTACTGGACACTGCTTCCCGCCATGTCTTCGGATCAGAAATTCCGGGAAAAGACCGGCGCGTTTGCCAGAATTTGCGCCAATATCGGCGCTTATGCGGTGATGGTCGGCTGGCAGCCTGTGACCTCTGCGTTGGGTGACACCCCCAAGGCCTGGTTCTGGTGCGCTGTGGTGATCGGTGTGATTTACCTGCTGGGTCTGCTGTTCCCGCTGCTGGGTGTCAAAGAAAAGCGGGTTGCTATGGAAGACCAGGAATCCACAACACTGAAGCAAATGTGGATCGCCCTGACCCACAACGATCAGCTGATGTGGACGACCCTGGCAATGGCTCTGTTTATGGTAGGCTACTCCACAACCGTTGGCTTTGCGGTTTATTACATGAAATATGTCTTCGGCAATGAGAGCCTTTATGTGGTGCTTGTTGGTGTTTGCGGCGTTGCCCAGCTTAGCGCATTGGGTGTCTATCCTTCTGTGGCCAAACGCTTTAACCGCAGACAGCTTTACACCCTGTCTACCGTCCTGGTGCTGGCAGGCTATGGTATTTTCTTCTTTGCGGAAATTTCCATTATTCTGATTGCCCTGGGTGCGGTGTTGGTATTTGTGGGTCAGGCATTTATTCAGACCCTGATGCTGATGTTCCTGGCGGATACCGTGGAATACGGCCAGTGGAAACTGGGTAAGCGTAATGAGTCCATTACCTTCTCTGTGCAGCCTTTCATCAATAAGATCGGCGGCGCTCTGTCCACCGCGGTGGTCAGCTTGACCCTGATCATTGCCGGCATTAAGATTGACGGCGGCACGGTGGATGCCATTGATGCATCCGGAAAACTTTTGGTAAAGGCATCCATGTTTGCTCTGCCCCTGGTGGCCATTGTGGCAGGCTATATCATTTACTTGAAGAAATATAAAATCAGCGAAACTTTCTATGGAGAAATTATCCGGGATCTGGAAGAAAGAGAAAAGGAGAAAATGCTATGAGTATTATCAATGAACCTAAGATCAAAAACGGACTGCTGCAGGCGATCCGGGAACAGCTGGAGCATCGTGCTCTGTGGATGTATCTGCTGTGCGATGAAGCTAAAAAGAAGGGTCTCAATCCCGAAGAATATGCCCCCGCTGCCATTAAGCGCTGCGGTCTGTACCAGGGCGCAGGCCTGGTGAAGAAGGGCGGCATGGGTCAGAGCTTGAAGGGCCTGAAGAAGGCATTGTTCAGCAAGGCTGCCCAGCTGGTATTTGAAATGAAGATCCTGCGCTGTACCGATGACAACCTGGATATAGATTTCCACTATTGCCCCCTGGTGAAGGCCTGGCAGAAGCAGGGCTGCTCCGATGAGGAGATCCAGCTGATGTGCGACCACGCCATGTGCGGCGACCGTGGTATTGCCGAGAGCTTCGGCTGCAAGCTGGAGCTGCCCGAGACCATTGCAAAGGGCGACGGTGTCTGCCAGATCCGGTTCGTGAGGAAGTAATATGAGCAAACTCCTGGAATACTACGAGCATCTTCATGCCCATCCGGAATTGTCCGGGAAGGAGTTTCAAACGGCGGAGTTTTTGCTGGACACTTTAGCGGGTATGGGGTACGCACCTGAACGGATCGGTGAGGCCGGCGTTTATGCAGATCTCATCACAGATCCGGATGCTCCGTGGATCTTGCTGCGTTCCGATATGGATGCCCTTCCCGTTACAGAGGAAACGGGTGTTCCCTATGCCTCCCAAAATCCCGGCGTGATGCATGCCTGCGGCCACGATTCTCATATGGCGATGCTGCTGTCAGCTGCGGAGGAACTGAAGAAAAAGAATCTTCCCCAGAATATTCGCTTTCTGTTCCAGCCTGCGGAAGAGATAGTCGCAGGCGCTGCGGAAATGGTGGCGGCGGGTGCAGTTCCTGCCGATACCACGGCGGTATTCGGTATGCATGTGTGGCCCGGTGTGCAGAAAGGAAAAGTGCTGGTGAAGGCCGGTCCTTTGATGGCTTCCACTACCACCATCCAAATCCACTGCCGTGGAGTGGGTGCCCACTGCGGAAAGCGGGAACTGGGAAAGGATGCTTTGATGACCATGGCGCAGATCCTGGCGCGCTCCAAAGAAGCGGAGGCGCTGGCGGAAGGCGATGGCAGTATTCTGTTCTTCGGCATGCTCCAGTCCGGAACAAGCCACAATATTGTAGCGTCTACTGCATTTATGAAGGGCACGCTGCGCACTTACTATCCCAAGACCCGGGAAAAGGTTTTGGCAAAATTGGAAGAAATCGCTGCGGAAACGGCAAAACAGTACGGCACGGAAGTAGAAGTGACTTACAGTAACTTTGCTCCTGCGGTGATCAATCCTGAAGGACTAGCCAAACAGGTGCAGGAACTGCTTCCTAATGCAGTTACGGAAATCGAACCTACCCATATTGCGGAGGATTTTTCCCGTTACCAGGAGGTGGCTCCCGGTGTGCTGATGTGGCTGGGTGTGGGCGATACCCCGAGCCTTCACAACGGCAAATTCCTGGCACCCAAGGAAGTGCTTCCTATGGGCGTGGATGCCTGGGTGCGGCTTGCCGAGCATAAGTGGTAATCAAAAAGAGCGTGTCAATTGACACGCTCTTTTTCTATAAATCTTAGAATTCTTGGCCGGTTAAACCGCTGTATGATTACAAAAGAAGCATCATACATGGCTGCCAGCAGGGAAGTGATCAAAAAGACGGGGAAGGCACCAAAAGGAACGGCGGCCAATAACGGCAGAAAACTCAATATAACGATCACTTCGTGGACAATTTCCGCCTGGCACATGGCCTGGGCAATTTCATCCCAGCTGTGAAGCTTGGGGTCAAAGATATCAGGGGTATAGGTGGGCATATTGCCCTTCCATTTTTTGACTTTCAGTACATGGTAAAGCTTGCGTTCAAAAAGCCGCAGCTGATACCAGGCTTTGCGGTAGTCCGCCTTGTTTTGCATGATGCCATTGACGATATGACCCACCAACAGCCGCATGGCAAAATGATAAAAGCAGGTGCCAAAGGTGATGGCAATAGCCAGCGCCCAGGAAAGATTGAAGCAGTACAGTGCGGAAAAGAGGATGGTCAGCAGAAAACTGACGAGCGCCGCACCTTTCATGACTTTTGCCATCATCTTGTGCGGGTGAGAATATCCCGCTCGATCACATCCACCAGTTTGTCCAGCTCTTCCTGGGTGGTGTCCTTGCAAATGGATACACGGAAGCTGCCGTCGATCACTTCAGGAGCAAGGCCCATCGCCACCATCACGTGGCTGCGATGACCTTTGGCGCAGGCAGAACCGGCAGATACGCAGATACCTGCGTCCTGCAGAATGTTGATGGTGTTCTGGGTGGGAATGCCGGGGATGGCAATATTCAGAATGTGGGGAGCCTGGTGTGCGCCGTTGATAACCACACCGTCAAGTTTACATAACTTTTCGACAAGACCATTGATCAATTCGGCCTCTCTTGCAATATCTTCTTTGAAAGTGGCTTTGCCGGCTTCGCAGGCTGCCGCAAAACCGAAGATGGCGGGTGTACCTTCGGTACCGCTGCGCAGACCACTCTCCTGACCGCCGCCGATGGCCCGGGCGGGGAAGGACTTTAACTTGGGGGAAATATAAAGCGCGCCGGCACCCTTGGGGCCGTGTACCTTGTGGGAGGAGATGGAGATCAGATCCGCACCCAAAGTCTTGGCCTGGAAGGGAATCTTCAGGAAACCCTGGACTGCATCGGTGTGGAAAATGGCATCGGGGCAAATTCTGTGGGTCAGCTTTGACATCTGGGCGATGGGCATCACCGCGCCGCTTTCATTATTCACCATCATAACGGAAACCAAAATGGTGTCTTTCCGCAGTGTGGCCTTCAAGGTGTCCAAAGTAATACAGCCTAAGTGATCCGGCTGCAGGTAAGTCACTTCATAACCCTGGGATTCCAGCTCCTTCATGCAGTTTAAAATAGCGGGATGCTCCACAGCGGTGGTAATGATGTGCTTGCCACGCTTGCCCATTCTCTTCACACTGGAGAAAATGGCCCAGTTATCGGCTTCCGTACCGCCGGAGGTAAAGAACACCCGGTCCGGTTCAGCGCCCAGAGCAGCAGCTACCTTGGCACGGGCAGAGCGCATCAGTTTGGCCCCCTCCATGCCAAAATGATACAGAGAACTGGGATTGGCCCAATTTTCTGTCATTGCATCCATCACAGCCTCCACAGCCTCTTTGCAAGGCTTAGTGGTGGCAGAATTATCCAAATAAATCATTGTGTTTGTTCCTCCACGTCATTGCGAGGGCGCTTGCACCCGCGGCAATCCGTTTTCTTTATTTACCAACGCAGAATCTCTCAAAGATTCTTGCAGTAATATCTTCTCTCACCGTTGCACCGGTGACCTCGCCCATAGCCTCCATGGCTTCTTCCACATCTGTCAGTACCGCATCGGGAGTCAAGCCCAGCTTTAATCCCTGCAGCGCCCGAAGCATAGCCTCGTAAGCTCTGCGGATAGCATCAAACTGGCGGGGGTTGGTCAGAATGGAGCCGTCGCAGGGAGTGTCATTTTCAAACATCATGTCCACCACATCTGCCAGCTGATCCAAACCTTCGCCGGTCTTTGCGCAAATGTTGATGACATACATGAAAGGAAGATCACCGGGAATAACTACACTGCCTTTATCGCTCTTATTGATCAAGGCAATAGCGTTGTCCATCTCGCATACCGCATCTATTACGATCCGGTCATCTTCAGTCAAGGGCGCAGAGCCGTCGCAGACGAAGATCACAAGATCCGCGTTTTCCGCAGCCTGGCGGGAGCGCTCCACGCCGATGGCTTCGATTCGATCTTCCGTTTCCCGAATACCGGCGGTGTCGATCAGTCGCAGGCGGGTCTTGCCCAGCATGACGGTCTCTTCCACGGTGTCGCGGGTAGTACCGGCGATCTCGGTGACGATCACACGCTCATAACCGGCCAGTGCGTTCAAAAGGCTGGACTTGCCTACATTGGGTTTGCCTACGATGGCAGCGGCTACACCCTGCTTGATGATCCGGCCCTGACCGTAGGTGTTCAGCAGGGCATACAGATCCTTTGCATTCTTCCGCAGAGAAGTTTCGTAGGCCTTTAAACCAAAATCTTCAATATCCTCATCAGGATAATCCAGCACCGCATGGAAATGGCTGCAAAGATCGGTCAGATCGTTATAAATAGGGTTCAGCTTCTTCTGCAGCGTGCCGCCTACCTGGCCGGCAGCATTGGCAGCGGCATCGGCAGAATCCGCTTCAATCAGATCGATAACCGCTTCGGCCTGGGTCAGATCCAGCTGGCCGTTTAAGAATGCACGCTTGGTGAATTCACCCCGGGTGGCAGGTCTGGCGCCTGCCAGATACAGGGCGTCCAGTCCGGAGGCCAGTACCGCGGGAGAACCGTGGCACTGAATCTCCACAGTATCTTCGCCGGTGTAGCTATGAGGACCGCGGGTATAGACCGCCATACACTGGTCGATGACACGACCTTCTTTATCCTGCAGTGTGCCCAGCATCAGCTTCCGGTTGGGAGCTTCTTCCAGGGGCATACCGCTTGTGAGCTTAAAAACTTTGCCTGCCACTTGGGCGCAGCCGTCACCGGTAAGACGCAAAATACCGATGGCGCTGATCTGATTGCCGGTGGATACGGCAGCAATGACATGGGACATAGAAATCCTCCAAATTACAATAATAAATAATAATATCATGAAAACGGTGAATTTGCAATGATATTCCAAGCAAATGCGGACAAACTAGTCGGGAGGTGAGCTTATGTACACAGGAGAATTGAACGATGAGAACATAAGCCACATCTTTCGGGATGCGGCTGACTTTATGCGCCGGGAGCTGTGCTGCGGTGAACATACCCTATATGCCTATGCAATCGACGGCTTAATTGCCTCTGCCTATGCCTCGGACTATATTTTTAAGCCCATCACCCAACACTTGGTGGGATCAACGATGAAGGATCTCTATGAAAATGCCCTGGCGGGTATGATTTATAACAATGTGGCAAAACCCTGCAGCGATTTGGATACCGCAGCACTGCTGCTGGTGAATGGATTTTGCGTGGTTTTGTTTCCAGAGGCAGGTGCCCTGGCCTTTGAAGTGCGCACACCGGATAAGCGGGGAACCTCTGCGCCGGAGGTGGAAAATACCGTCAAGGGTGCGAAAGATGCATTCGTGGAGACCATCCGCTCCAATACCAGTTATGTCCGGCGGCATTTACGCAGCCCTGATTTGCGGCTTTATGAAACACAGGTGGGAAGAAGAACGCTGACCAATGTGAGTATTCTGTGGCTGGACGGTATCACAGATCCGGCATTGGTGGAGAAAATGAAAGAACGTATCCAATCCATTGATGTGGATGGGTTACAGACGCCATCAGCGGTGGAAGAATATGTTACCGGATCCCGGGCAACGGCGTTTCCTCTTTTGCAGTATACCGAACGTTCGGATCGGTTTTGTCAGGGACTGCTGGCAGGTAGGGTTGGATTGCTGGTGGACGGTCTGCCGCTGGGGTATTTGGCACCGGTGGATTTGATGTATTTGATGGAAAGTCCGGAAGATCTGGGCAGAGATTTTGTGGGTGCCTCAGCTGTTCGTATTCTGCGGTATCTGGCGTTGCTTGCCAGCTTACTCCTGCCGGGTATCTATATTGCTTTGGCGGTGTTTCATCAGGCGGCCATCCCGCTTCCGCTGCTTGTGAGTATGATCGAAAGCAAGCAGACAGTACCTTTCTCCACAACGGCAGAGGTGCTGGGACTGCTGATTGCCTTTGAACTGCTGCAGGAATCCGGTATTCACCTGCCGCAAGCAATCGGTCAATCTGTGTCAGTAGTAGGTGGCATTGTGGTGGGATCGGCGGCGGTGGAGGCAGGGATCATTTCTCCGATCCCCTTGATTGCGGTCAGTATTGCAGGCATTTGCGGGTTTGTACTTCCAAACAGAGACCTGGCCAATGCGGTCCGTATTTGGAGATTTGGGATCGCACTGCTGTCTGCTGTCGGCGGCATTTACGGAACGCTGGCAGGAGCTGGGATCCTGGTGATCCATTTGCTGAGCCTGCGGAGCATGGGAATCGGCTATCTGGCACCCACGGGAAAGATCCTGCGCAAAAGGCTTGTAAAGCAAAAATATAGAAATGAGGCACTGAATCCCCGGGATGAGAGGAACCAAAAATGAAACGAATCATATTATATATAGGAATCCTGGCCCTGGTGGTCGCTGCGCCGGTGAAACCAATGAATGTTGGAAACTTAAGACCCGTTCAGGTCATAGCCGTACGGAAAATGAACAAGTGGGTGACGGTTGAAACAGATACAGAAGATAAAGGGATCGGCGGGACCATCACCCAGGCAATTCAGAACATGAAGGATCGATCGGAAGGAACGATATATTTAGATACAGCAGAGTATCTGATGGTAGATAAGGAAGCGGAAGATACGATAGGAGAATTGACAAAAGCGTTGAAGCCATCGGTGCAGCTGTGTATAGCTGCAGAGGTGAAGGACCTTAAGAAGGCGGCGCGATTTCTGGAAGCCCATGGGGGTTTGCCGAAGCTAAAACACTGGAAAACGGGTGCGGAATTGCCGGTTGTAAGCATGTTTGAAGATAATTATATTTTCTTGAAAAAAGTCGAAAATAAAGCTTGACAAATGAGGGAGGAGGTGGTAATATATGCGAGCGCTCGGGCGACAGGCCGGAGCGAAGCGCAAAAGAAAAAGAAATTTGGAAAAACTTGAAAAAAGTTCTTGACAAATGACTTGAGATATGCTAACATGTTCGAGCGCTCGGGCGACA
>JAFOBK010000015.1 GCA_017381835.1 Oscillospiraceae bacterium
GACGGAGATTGCCAGAACCACATAGCGGCCGGCCCACAACATCTCGGTTTCGGTAGCCTTGTCCTTGCGGATGATAGGCTTGTAAACATCGCTGGCGAAAGCGGAAGCGGAAGCCAGCAGCTGGGAGTCAGCAGTGGACATGGCGGCAGCCAGAATAGCGGACAGCAGCAGGCCGCTGATGAGCGCGGGGAAGATCTTGCGAACCATGGTGATGAAGACCACAGAGCTGTCTTCAATCTCACCCAGGAACAGATGACCGATGATACCGGCGGCCACGGAGAAGGTGAGGATCAGAAGGGTCCAGGTAATACCAATCTTGGCGCTCTTCTTCAGATCCTTGTCGGAACGCAGGGACATGAAGCGGATGATGATGTGAGGCATACCGAAGTAACCCAGGCCCCAGCCCAAACCGGACAGAACATCCTTCCAGTTGGTGAACAGCTTCCAGTAGTTTTCGGGAAGCTGACCCATGGTAACAGCGCCGCCCTGGTTGTTGATGATTGCCAAAGCAAAGATAGGAGCGATCAGCAGCGCGCCCAGCATCAAAAGACCCTGGAAGAAGTCAGTCCAGCAGACTGCGGAGAAACCACCCAGGAAGGTGTAGCAGATGATGATCACGGCAGCGATGTACATGGCAACGGTTGCATCAATACCCAAAACAGTATTGAACAGTGTGCCGCAGGCCTTAATACTGGAGGCGGCATAGATGGTATAGGCCACCAGGAAAATCACAGCGCAGATTACCTGCAGTGCCTTGCTGCTGGACAGAAAACGGTTGGTCAGGTACTGGGGAATGGTGATAGAGTCATTGGCAGCGATGGAGTACTTACGCAGGCGGGGCGCTTCCACCAGCCAGCTGACGGTATAGCCAATGGCCAAACCGATGGCAATCCAGGTCTGACCCAGACCTGCTGCATAAATAGATGCGGGCAGACCCATCAGAACCCAGGCGCTCATATCGGAAGCACCGGCAGACAATGCAGAAACCCAGGGGCCCATTTGGCGACCGCCCAAGAAATAACCCTTCTCACCACCGCTCTTAGAGCGCAGGAAGAAGTATACACCAATGCCTACCATAAAGACCAGGTAGACAATAAAGACGAGCAATTCAGCATTCATTTTTTCTTACCTCCCATCCCGGCTGGTCAGCGCCGAGAATAAATATGAACCATTATACCGAATATACCCGGAAATAACAATGGTAATTGTGCATAAGAATGAATACAGATTATGTGTGTTTTTCGTCAAAATACATCTGTTCACAAGGGGTGGATAATAAAAACGGTTGAAAGCAAAAAAAGCCGGCATCTTGCGATACCGGCTTTTCTATGTTAGTGGATAATTATGCTTCGAAATCAGCCTCAGTAGCAACTTCCTCAGCGGGAGCTTCTTCTACGACTTCTTCTGCAGCTTCTTCAGCGGGAGCTTCTTCAGCAGCTTCTTCGCACTCGCAGCACTCGCAATCCTCTTCGCAGGTGCATTCGCCGTTTTCGCAGCACTCGCACTCTTCATCGCAGCAGCAGGTGCAGCCCAGAATCTTCTTTGCCCAAGCAACGATCTTGTCACCATAGGTAGCGATCAGGTAGACGGCGCCGGCGATAGCAGCAACAGCGGCCATAATCTTAGCAATAGTAGCAGCAATTTTCATTTTATTTCCCTCCATATTTAAAGTGGTTATCTTCAGTATATCCAACTTAATGGGAAAATGCAATACAAAAAATGAAGAATTTACACATATCCATACATACCCCGGACACTTACTTCTCCGGAGGAGACGGTTTCGGCTGTTCCGTCGGGGTAGACAACCAAAAGCCCGCCAGCATCGTCCAGATCAATGGCTTTTCCGGGCAGGATCCGGTCACCGCGAATCACCTGGACATCTTTTCCTAAGGTGATGCAGCTTTCTTTGTAGGCGGTCATGATCTGCGCTTTTTTCACAAGAAGATCCTGGCTCATGGCCCACAGCGCTTCTACCATTGCAGCAGCCAATTCTTCCGGCGCAATATCCTTGCCTGCCGCCAGGGAGAGAGAAGTGGCAAGACCGGCAATTTCCTCCGGAAAATCGGTTTCTTTTTGCAGGCAGTTAATGCCAATGCCAATGACAGCGAAGTCCACAAGCCCCTTATCCAGGGACATTTCTGTGAGAATACCGCCCAGCTTTCTGCCATTTATTACCAGGTCATTGATCCATTTGACTTGAGGTCGGATGCCGGAAACTTTTTCCACGGCATCCATCATGGCAACACCGGCGGCGCAGGTCAGATGCATCAGGTGTTCCGGTTTGCAATTGGGGCGCAGGATCAAGGAAAGATATACACCCATGCCCGCAGGAGATTGGAAAGTGCGGCCCATACGGCCTCTGCCGCCGGTCTGATGACCGGCAATCAATACCGCACCCTGGGGCGCGCCCTGCTTTGCCATAAGCTTTGCCTGGGTATTGGTGGAATCAGTGGCTGTATACCAATACAGAGTGTCCCGCCAGGGACACTCTGTAGTTAGACTTGTCAGTATTTTTTCTTTCATATCAGTCGATATCACTTACCAGCTCTACAGGAGGCAGATCCAGCATTTCGGGACGGCGCAGGATACTGCGGAAATGCTTAAAGAAAGCTGCATAGTAGTAACCGTCTACGATACGCTCATCCAGTACGAACTTGACATCCAAATACTTTTTCTGCACAACACTGCCATCCTCCTGGATTTCCAGAGCTTTGCGCTTGCAGCCAAAAGCACCGAATACAGGCAGGTTGCCGAAGTCATACAGATGGTGATAGATGGGAGGGATACCCAAAGAACCCATGGAGGTGAAGAAGAGGCTTCCGTGGAAGGGACTCAGCTCCAGCAGGAACTTGGGCAGCATGCCAAAGTAATCCAACAGTTTCAGCAGCCAAACAAGGAACTTCATCAGAACGCTGGGGATCAGATTGAAGTAGGCAATCAGGTTGTCCAGACTAGAGTCCAGTTCCTTGGTGGACTTAACAGATTCCACAGCGGCATTGAGCTTGTTATAAACATCTTCCGCGGTATCACGGCGGCTCAGATGAACCTTGATGGAGGTATCAGGGGAGTCGATGGTCATTTCTTTCTTGATGACCATGCAGTACTGGATATCCTCACCGCGGGAGTAAACCTTCTGACCGGAGATGAAACGGTTGAGCTGAGGATACTTGCAAAGACCGCGGACATAGGCGGCCAGCAGCACATGGGTCAGACCGAAGTCAGTGAGACCTTCCCGGCGCTTCTGACGAATATAGCGTTCAATGTTGGTAATTTCGAAGGCTTCCTCAAAGAGATTGGAGCAGGTGTTGCGCTCTACCTGGAAATAGGCAGTGATCTGCGCCATGGGTGCCAGGGTGCGGATCTTACGGCCGTCCACACGGTCGCCCCAGGTGGGATGATACTCATCCATAGGATGAACCTTGATGGCAAATACGATTACCACAAGGCCCAGGGTCATCAGTGCGTCAGGCAGGAGCGGCAGATAATTGCCGGCCATGAGATCAGCGCGGTTCAGGTAGGACAGGGCAGCAAAGGGCACCAGGTTCAGGGGAATCAGGGCCAAGGTCAGCTTTTCCTTACCGGCGGTGATCTGCGTATAAACAATTGCAATGAACAGCAGAACAATGGCATATAGTGCTACAATCATAGCACGGTAATGGATGAATGCAAAATCTGCAAATACCGTAAAATAATAGATGCAGATCATCCATACGGGGATCGCTGTCTTATAAAAATGCTCCTTACCGGAGAGGGCTGCAATCAGTGCGTACAGCAGGCATGCTGCAACCGGCAGAACGATTTGACTCCACAGGTCGGGTCCTTTCCCACCGACATCCATAATGCGGGCCACTGCCGAGCATACCATGCAAAGCACCGTCAGCCAGGTCAGCAAATTTTTAGGGCTGACATAGAAATGAGGTTTTCTTTCCATAGCAATGTTATTATACATAAATTCGACATATATTGCAACAAAAAACATCAACGCCGGTTGACGTTGATGCTTTTCTTGTGATTATAATGCTTTGCAAAGCGCTTCAATGTATTCCGGCGCGGTACCGCAGCAGCCGCCCAGAATGGAAGCACCCATGTCCCGACACTCCGAAACGATTTGGGCGAATTCTTCCGGCTGCATTCCGTAGTGCGCCAATTTATCGGGGCCAATCACCGGCACACCGGCATTGGGTTTGCATACCAGGGGGCCTTTTACATATCTTCTCAGCTTGCTCACCAAGCCGGGTGTCATGAAGTCTGCTGCCACGCAGTTGAAGCCCACAGCGGCGGCACCGGATTCTTCCAGTTCTTTCAGCACAGGGCCGGCATCCCGACCGGAGAAGAAACTGCCGTCGGGCTGCATGGTAAAGGTATACATGACGGTAGATGCACCTTCCAGTTCCGCGGCGGTTAAAATCGCCTCTGCTTCCAGGGGGTACATCAGGGTCTCCGCTGCCAGCAGATCAGCGCCGCCTTCCAAAAGACCCACGATCTGCACCCGATAGTTTTCCACCATCAGGTCAAAATTGGCAGCATCGAAACTATCCATAAAAGTTGCCAGGGTGGTCAAATCGCCGGCAATCAGACAATCCGGTGCGGCAGAGCGGCTCAGTGCTACCAAATGCGCATTGACAGCTTCTGTCTGCTTATGCAGATTTACCCGCTCCAAAGCAATCGGCTGAGCCTGGAAGGTAGGGGCGTAAACAACGCGGCTTCCGGCCTTGGCATAAGAGCGCTGCAGCTTTACCAGAGGCTCCGGATTGGCCAGAATCCATTCTTCTGTGCAGCAGCCCCGAGGCATACCGGCTTTTTGCAGATTAGAGCCGGTGGCGCCGTCCAGAATCAGAGGACCTTCTGCTAAAATGTTGGAAAATTGTTCTTTTGTCAGCATAGTTTTCACCTCATAGGGGTATCTTTGGAGTAATTATAGAACACATCGGGTAATAATGCAACTGTCATTGACGAATGGAGAAAAATCTGTTAAACTTGGAAAAGACTTACAAAATCGGTGTCATTGCGAACCAGTGCGCACACTGGTGTGGCAATCTCCCCGTTAAAAAGGAGAAGAGTTATGAAAAAAACTGTTTTGAGAAAATATGCTGACTTGATTGTCCGTAAGGGCATTAATGTTCAGAAGGGTCAGGAAGTCCTGGTATACGCAGAACTGGACCAGCCCGAGTTTGTGGCTATGGTCGTGGAAGCCTGCTACAAGGCTAAGGCTAAGAAGGTTACCGTTGAGTGGGATTACCAGCCTCTGCAGAAGCTGCACATCCGTCATCAGTCTGTTAAGACCATGGGCACCGTTACCGATGTGCAGAAGGCAAAGCAGCAGTATCAGTGCGATGTGCTGCCCTGCCGGCTGTTCCTGATGTCTGAGGATCCCGATGGCCTGAAGGGTGTAAACCTGGGTAAGGTTGCCAAGGCTCGCAAGATGTCCTATCCCATTCTGAAGTCCTATATCGACCAGCGTGAAGGCCAGCAGCAGTGGTGCATCGCTGCTGTTCCCGGCAAGGCATGGGCAAAGAAGGTATTCCCCGAACTGCGTCCCGCTGCCGCAATGGAGAAGCTGTGGGAAGTCATCCTCTTTGCATCCCGTGTAAATGATGATCCTATCAAGGCTTGGGATGACCACAACGCAGACCTGAAGGCTCGCTGCGCATATCTGAACGATCTGGGTATCGAAAGCCTGCACTACACCGCAGCCAACGGTACCAATCTGACTGTGGGCATGATCCCCGAAGGTATTTTCGGCGGCGGCGCCGACACTTCCCGCCAGGGCATCGTCTTCAACCCCAACATTCCCTCCGAGGAGTGCTTCACCTCTCCCATGAAGGGCAAGGCAGAGGGTATTGTCTACTCCACCATGCCTCTGAGCTACCAGGGTCAGCTGATCGATAAGTTCTCTATCCGCTTTGAAAACGGCAAGGCAGTGGAGGCTAAGGCTGAAGTTGGCGAGGAACTGCTGAACACCATGCTCACCATGGACGAGGGTGCCGGTTACCTGGGCGAGTGCGCTCTGGTTCCCCAGGCAAGCCCCATCTGCGAAAGCGGTATCCTGTTCTATAACACCCTGTTCGATGAGAACGCTGCCTGCCATCTGGCTGTGGGCCGCGGTTTCACCGACTGCATCCGTGACCACCACAACAAGACTCTCCAGGAGTGTCAGGAGCTGGGTATCAACGATTCTATGATCCATGTGGACTTCATGATCGGCTGCGATACCATGAACATTGACGCTACCACCCGCGACGGCAAGATCGTTCCTATCTTCCGCAACGGCAACTGGGCATTCTGATTATCTGAAATCTTTCGTCTTTCTGCGTCATTGCGAGGAGCGCTTGCGCGACGTGGTAATCTGTTTCTGATTCTGTGGATAGAAAAGCGGAAAAAGCGAAAAAATTAGAAAAAAACACTTGCATTCTTGCAATCCCTGTGGTATCATATTCGAGCGATTAAAGAATTGCTAGGGCAATTGCGCCCTTTTAGCTTACGAGAAAGAGGTGAACGACATGAAAGAAGGCATCCATCCTAAGTACGAGCAGACCACCATCCGTTGCGCTTGCGGCAACACCTTCACCACCGGCTCCACCAAGAAGGAGATCCGTGTTGAAATCTGCTCCAAGTGCCACCCTTTCTATACCGGCAAGCAGAAGCTGGTTGACACCGGTGGACGTGTTGATCGTTTCAACAAGAGATTTGGTCTGAAGTAAGAATTGAGTCTGTGCTGA
>JAFOBK010000100.1 GCA_017381835.1 Oscillospiraceae bacterium
ACCATGAAGTGCAGCGTTGATGTGGGTGGACAGGTTCTGCTCACCGGGCAGGTTCAGAATGCTGCGGGTAATACGCTTGTCCCCCATCAGTTTGCAGTAATAGACGATATTGGGGATATGCAGTCCCATCTTCATGCGGTGCTCGTGATCAATGAGGAAGTCGTAATAGGTATATGTCTCAGGCTCCAGTGTCTCGCCCTGATACAGTCGGTTCATATCCTCCAGCAGGATGCTGGCGGTCATGCCGTCGCTGATGATATGTGCCACATCAAAGAACAGGTACTTGTTATTGCCAACTCTGTACAGCTCGATATGATACAGGGGCTCTCCCGGGGTATACAGATACGGACGAATCAGGTCCTTCATGGTTTTTTCCCATTCCTCCGGGGACTTATCGATGATAGGAATATTGACCGGGCGACTGTCGTCACGGAAGTTGGCGTATCCCTTATCCTGGAACATCTGCACAACATCATTTAGAATGGGGTGAATAGGGAACAGTCCCTTAATGGCCCGCTGCATCCGTACCAGATCCACACTGGGATCCAGCTTAAACAGAAACGGAATATTGGAGGTAGTATTGCCGCGCATCACATAAGCGAAGGACATCTGCACACCGCTCATGCCGTATACCGGTCGGATCGAGTGATCCACTTCATCCCAGTGTGATTTCTCCGCAAACCGCTTAGCCAGCTTCTCTACAGTGGGAATCGCCATGAACTCATCCAACTCCAGGGTGAACTTCAAATCCTCGGAGAAAGCACTGAGCAGCATGATGCAGCCCAGAGAATCCAGTCCGGCGGCAAAAATATCGGTATCAACACCAAAATCCTGATGGCCAAGAATCTGTGCTACACAGTCAAAGATCATCTGCTGGGTTTCATTCTCTGGTATCCGCCTGGAGTTGACTTCGGGATTCAGAATCATATGCCGGGAAGCCCGTTGGCTGCGGATGATCTTATTGGAGCCTGTTTTCTTGAAGGGGACGGTGCGGACCAGATGCTTTGCGATTCTCTTGTAGGACGGCAGAGTTGCATTCACCTTCTGAATGACCTCTTCCACGGCACTTTGTGCATCGGAAATGCCCTGCAGAGCCATATACTTGGAATTGGGATAGATTTCTGCGGCGATCAGGTGGTCATCATCGTATATCAGACATTCCTCCACCAGCTGATGATCCAGAAGCAGGTTCTCGATCTGCTCCGGTGCAACATTTTCGCCGTTGGACAGGATGATAAGGTTCTTGATCCGGCCGGTGATGTAGATAAAGCGCTCATCATCCACATACCCAACGTCACCGGTCCTCAGCCAACCATCCTGCGTAATAATCTGCGCAGTCAGTTCGGGGGCGTTGACATAGCCCATCATTACCGAGGGACTTTTTACCTGAATCTCCCCATCCACAATGCGCACTTCACAGCCTCTTACCAGCTTACCGCTGCTGTGAGCCTTGTCGGGACGTCCCCAGCACGGAATGGAAATACTGGGAGAACACTCCGACATACCATAACCCTGGCCAATCAAAATGCCGATGTTTTGATATTTATCAACCAACTCGGAAGGCAGATGGGCACCGCCGGTGGCGATCTGATTGATTCGCCTGCCGAAGACCAGGGGCTTACACTCCTCCATAGTCTTGCCCGTCTGCTGACTGAGCACAAAAACCTTGTTGTACAGCGCATTGGCAATCATAGGAACCATGGTCAAGCAAGTGGGTTCAAAGATTTGCAGTGCCTCGACCAGTTTGTCCATGCCGTTGTGGAAACAGGTGGTGGAGCCCACTCCCAGAGGGGTCAAAAAGTCTGCCTTCAGGCTAAATGCATGATGCATCGGCAGAATGCTGACCTTGATACTGACATCGAATTTTCCGTTGAAGGTGGTGTCGATCAGGTTTGCGTTGGAAAGCATAACGCCCTTTTCTTCACCTGTGGTGCCGGAGGTGAAGATGATTGCGGCACAGTCCTTCTCATCCACAATGTTATCCGGATGCTGACCCCTATAAGCGGAAAGAATACCGCCACAGGCTTCCGGAAGGTCATCCTCTGCCATATGTATGGTTTGGGTAATTGCCTTACAGCGGGCGCGGATCTGATCTACATCCAGTGCCAGCTTGGGTTCCCAGATAAGGATGTCCGCTTCTGCCTTGTTCAGACAGGCACAAATCACATCCTCGGTGGCCTGAGGATCCAGAAATACTGTGGTACCGCCACCAACCATGACACCAAGCATCATACGCACATACAGTGCACTGTTGCTGCTGATCATGGCGACCCTTGCCTGGTGACCCAGATTTTTACTTTGCTCAGCCGTCCATGCGGCGATGGCATTACATTCCAGCGAAAACTGACCGAAAGTGGTGTCATGGATCATATTATTCCGGAGTGTGCGCAGATAAACACGGTTTTCATAAGCTTTTCCGGCTTCTGTCACCAAATCTCTGATCGTTTTGATCGATTCAAAAGTCATCATATGGGCTCCCCCTTGCAGAAAATTACTCACGAAACAGAAAAACATGCTATGTATCAAATCAGATTAATTTGTACTGTTTCGTAGAGTTTACTATACATTCCATTCGGTCGAATGTCAATATTTTACCAAAAAAGCAAATTATCATCGCAACCTGATTCAATCCCCGCAAGTCAAAGGTCGTCCAGGAGCTGCTCACCCGGCTCCGGTATGCTGAGGCAGACTCGAGCCATCAACGCCTGCCCGAACCTGCCTAAGTAAATTACCCCCCGTATATGGAAAGAACCACATTTTTAAGGCGGGCAATACCACACTTTTTATAAAAACATCGGTTTTTCTATCGACTTACGCCCCTTGACCTGTTATAATGCACTTACATTATCAGGTCAGGGGGTGTAAGTACTGTGTCCGAACAACCGAAAAAGCTATCTTGTGGTATTGGTCTGCTGGCTCATGTTGGTGCAAGCAGACGAGAACCACACTTTTATATATTCATCAAAATAAATGGCAGTTGTTTTCTGCCGTTTGTTAAGTCCTGTTTTCATGAAATACCTCCTAAATTGGGGAATTTTTCCCGGCTCAAGAGCTGGGAAAGTGGGCGGATTTTCCGATGGAAAGTGTCCAAACGATATAGGCATCGTTTGAAACACTCCCATCGGATTTTTTGCGTTTTTACCAGCTCTTGAGGTTATCGCTCGTAATCCTTACTTTTGGATTTCTTTTGCGGCAGAGGCTTGTTTGCGGGGATCGGATCATACATGATGTCTTTCTCCTGCTTCTTGAATTTCACAAGGATACCATCAATAAATTCTTTGACGGCCTTGGGCGCTGCTTTCAAAGCATCGAGATACGGCTTACACTTTTCCTTTAAC
>JAFOBK010000101.1 GCA_017381835.1 Oscillospiraceae bacterium
CAGACCGAGTTTTCACTCAGCTGCCCATTTTGATTTTAATTATTCCCAGACTGATTATTGTGTGATGATCAGTATTGCAACTTGTAGTTGACACATAATAAAAGATTATAATTTGTATTTAGAATCGCATAAACCGCTTGATTACAGCGGTCAGCTTGACTGGCAGCTGGTTCAGATCAGTGATATCCAGGAAGGAATCGCCATAGATCCGCTCGATATTCTGCTTGTCGTCACCGATTGCAGCGGCCACAAACAGCAGGCCTTTCCTCTTGTATTCCTGCTTGATACCGCGCAGATCTTCCTCCGCTGCTGTACCGCTGTAGCCTGAGTCAGCAGGCTGTCCGTCTGATACAAGGATCAGAATACGGACCTCCTCTTCCCTTTTGGACAGCTGTTCAGCCACATAGCGCAGTGCCGCGCCGTCACGATTGCTTCCACGGGCGCTGATATCCATCAGACGATACTTGTCATTCTTATCAATGCTGTCGAACTCCGCATAGGAATAGAGGTCCACACCGGTCCTCCAGCCTGTAGAATGTCCATATACCATGATCGGAATATTCAGGCTCTGGCAGAAATCGTAGAGAATGATGGCTGCAGCACGTGCATAGGTAGCCCGGTCACCACAGCTCATAGAGCCGGATTCATCCAGAAGCAGGCCAACAGAGATTCTTGGGATCTCATTCGGAAGGTTGTTCTTATAGAACACCTTACCATCATTGCGGCAAAGCGCATGGGCGTCCAGACGGCGTCCCATGACCAAACCTGTCTGCTTGCCGCCCCGCTGCTGATCCTTCAGTTTCTGGATCAAAGACCGCTGAAGCTGTCTGGAGATATTCAGCAGAGGTCCGCTGATGGCATGATACTGATCCTGAAGCTGCTCATCCACGTCCGCGATCCGGTGAACTGCGATATTGACGCCATTATGGATATTTCCATAGGAAATGCTCTTGGCAGCATCGTTCAGTTCTTTGATCCGTTCGTTTTCCAGCTGCGTGCAGGTTGCTTTTTCTGCCATCTGTTCCAGCATTCGCTCGATATCTTCTGCAGCACGGCCATTCTGTTCCCTCTTATAGTCTTCATCATACTCGATTTCTCCGCCAACAGGCTCAGAAACACTGTCAGTCTGATGATATGGGATTCGACCGCCTTCTTTGTCCGTCGTTTCCTGCTTATCGGATCCAGATCCCGATTCTTCTGAACAGGATTCTACAGAATCAGTTCCGGAATCACTGGCTGACTCGTTTTCAGATTCCGGTTCAGACTTGCTTTCTTCTCCAGACTCATTTTCGGATTCTTCAGGTTCTGTATTGCCGGCCATTTCTTTTGTTTTTGCTCTGGCAGATCCATTTGAAGCTGTTGTTCTGGTGCTACCGGATTCCATGACGGGTGTGCCGGAGCCCTCACCTGCAGAACTGGTGCCTTTTATTCCTTTCAGCATTTCAGAGGTGATCTCACCGGAACCGCTGGAGCCACCGGAACTGGCAGCTTCGTCCTGACGCTCTTTGCAGACCTCAATAAAGTCCTGGACATGATGCCAAAGACGTACCAGAATGAGACTGACGACCTGCCAGCGCTCTTTCGCTGAGGTAGTTGTCAGCGCATTGTCAATGTGCGGTATCAGCTTGAATACCGTCTGGATCCGGTCATCGCTCAGAGGTGTTTCTCCATACTTGATCTCACCAAAGAGCGCATAGGACAGCATGATCTGAAGAATGGACAGGAAAATGTGCGTTTTCCCGTCTTCTTCCTCTTCTATCAGCTGTGTCACCGTAGGCATATCCTTGTACTGGCGGTCCCGCATCACAGAAAGATGGTAACCCAGTACGCCGGGAAACTGTGCCAGTATTCTGCTTTCAATATATCCGTCTTCCAGAACATTGGCGATAAAGAATGCCATCTGCTGGGCAAACTCCATGTTTCTGGGTTCTGCTTTTACATACTCCCAGAAGTCCCGTTCATTCTTGGCATCCTGGCTGGTTTTGAGCACAGGAGGTGCCGGATAGAACTTATAGGACGACAGGTAGTTCATGTAGGTCTGCTTTGCCAGAAAATCAGTATAGAGAACATGTCCCAGCTCATGCGCAAAGTAGCCGGATATCATCTCATACCGATCCATGCGGCCCCGGATCTTTGTGACCGAAGGATGACCGGCATTGATCAGTATGGAAGTGTTATTGGTGCAGGCACCGTTACTGTCTTTAGGATTCCAGTAGATATTGACATGAACCCGACGATTATACCGATATCGTTTGGTCTGGGCTGCAGCTACATCTTCAAAATGACCTGCCAGGATCCGGGAGGTGAAAAATTGCCTGTCCGTGATCTTACTGCGGTTTTCGTTCAGAAGCTGTCTGACCCGCTTATGATTTACTTTTGCCATAAGAGCCTCCTTTCTCAGGAGGCCCTGCGGCGTTTCGGGGCAAAAATGGGTTCCAGAATTGTGGTTTTCAGTGCTTCCCTATCCTCTTCATCGGATGTGGCCTTGCTGATCACAGTACTGAGCGCAGATTTATGGACATCTCCGGTAATTTCAGCACTGATGATCCAGTCGATCAGGCTTCTCATACCGCAGCTGCCATCTGTGATACCGTTCTTTCTCATATACTCGGACATATCAATG
>JAFOBK010000102.1 GCA_017381835.1 Oscillospiraceae bacterium
AGGATTCATGAGCATTTACCGGATTTGATAGTGTGGCAGCGATCCTATCATGATCATGTGATTCGTAATCGGGTTGATTATGAGAAAATTTGGAACTATATCGACGGAAATCCGTCAAAATGGATGGATGATTGCTATTATACAGAATAATAGTAGGGGAGGGTCTTGACCCTCCCTAAACTTTTCGGTTCCGGACGATGCTGCATACAGAAAGGAAAGGCTGCGGGAGGGTCAAGACCCTCCCCTACATTTTATGTATCGATACCGGGCGGTATCCAGGAGGACATTCATTTCCCTCTCAGTCCGGTGCGCGTTGTCTGCCGGCACTGTCGGAGGAGGGTCAAGACCTCTTCTACGAGAAAATTGGCGCGTTGTGGCCATAAAAACAGGTCACCTCAAGATATTGTGCCTGCGCCAAGGACAAATGTATACTCTTGAAAGATTCTCTGTTTTGCACGAAAATAATTTATTTTTTTGTATAATAGTGCTTGACAAATCCTTGAAGGGGTGGTAATATTATCGAGCGTGCATAGGGAAATTATGCGTCGCACTGCGATGATGCAGGAGATTGCGTTGAAAAACGGTAACTTCTGCGGAGTATGTCCGGTCATCGGGCGGCTGAACTGTCCTGTTTTGCGCTAGCGTATATCGCTGCGGCAGGAAAAGGGTCGGCCTTGCGTCGGCCATTTTTCGTGGCCCAGAGTGATACGCACGATAGCGTGGACAAGCAGTTCGACCGTACCCAGGCACCACGAAAACTGAGTACGTTACATTCAAGGAGGAACACAAACAATGGCAAACCAGGAAATGATCCGCATCCGTCTGAAGGCTTATGATCATCAGCTGATCGACTCCAGCGCTGCAAAGATCGTCGACACCGCTAAGCGCAACGGCGCTTCCGTCAGCGGCCCCATCCCCCTGCCCACCAAGAAGGAAGTCGTTACCATCCTTCGCGCTGTCCACAAGTACAAGGATAGCCGTGAGCAGTTCGAGCGCAGAACCCACAAGAGACTGATCGATATTCTCAACCCCAACCAGAAGACCGTTGAGGCTCTGATGAGCCTGGATCTTCCCGCTGGCGTTGAAATTGAGATAAAGCTGTAATCCTTATACATTCTATATAAGGATTCACCGCTGCCCGCACTGAAAAGCATCGGGCGACGGGTCATGTTGGCAAGGGAGAACCCAATGCTCACCGAGTCAACCAATAACCTAAAAAAGGAGAAAACAAGATGAAAAAGGCAATCATCGGCAAGAAAGTGGGCATGACCCAGATCTTCGATGAGACCGGCAAGGTTATCCCTGTTACCGTCGTGGAAGCAGGCCCCTGCGTGGTTACTCAGAAGAAGACCGTTGAGACCGACGGCTACGCAGCCGTACAGCTGGGCTTTGAGGATGTCAAGGAGTCCAAGCTGACCAAGCCCGAAGCTGGCCATCTGAAGAAGGCTGGCGTTGAGGCTAAGAAGCACCTGAAGGAGTTCCGTCTGGAGGACGCAGCTAACATGAACGTTGGCGATGTCGTTAAGGCTGACACCTTCGCAGCTGGTGACTGGATCGATGTCACCGGTATTTCCAAGGGTCACGGCTACCAGGGCGTTGTTAAGCGCTATGGCGCAGGCCGCGTTGATATGACCCACGGCGGTGGCCCCGTTCACCGTCACGCAGGTTCCATGGGCGCTCTGGATGCAGCTCGCATCTTCAAGGGCAAGATCGGCGCTGGCCAGATGGGCAACGAGCAGGTCACCATCGAGAATCTGGAAGTAGTTAAGGTAGACGCAGAGCTGAACATGATCGTCATCCGCGGCGCCATCCCCGGCCCCAAGGGCGGTCTGGTCTACATCCGCAACACTGTTAAGACTCACAAGGTCAAGCAGGCTGGCGCAGACATCAGCAAGAATCCCCAGAAGGCTTCCGGTCGTAACCCCCAGAAGGCTTCCGCAAGAAACGGCTAAGAGAGGAGATCGTAAATCATGCTTAAGACTAACGTTTATGATATGTCCGGCAAGCTGGTTGGTGAGATCGAACTCTCCGAAGCTGTGTTCGGCATCGAACCCAACGAATCCGTCGTTCACGACGTCGTTAAGAACCATCTGGCTAACTGCCGTCAGGGCACTCAGTCCGCTCTGACCCGCGCCGAAGTTTCCGGCGGCGGCATCAAGCCTTGGCGTCAGAAGGGCACCGGCCGTGCTCGTCAGGGTTCCACCCGCGCTCCCCAGTGGACTCACGGTGGTATCGTGTTCGCACCCAAGCCCCGCGACTACAGCTACACTCTGAACAAGAAGGTCAAGAGACTGGCTATGAAGTCCGCCCTGTCCGCTAAGGCTCAGGAAGGCAACATCGTCGTCATCGACTCCATCAAGATGGAAGAGATCAAGACCAAGACTTTCAAGAACTTCCTGAGCGCTGTCGGCTGCGACTGCAAGGCTCTGGTTGTTACCGCTGAGAATGATCAGGTGGTCGTTAAGTCCGCCCGTAACATCCCCGGCGTTCTGGTTACCTTTGCTAACCTCATCAACGTTTACGACATTCTGAACGCTAAGAAGTTCGTCGTTGATCAGGCTGCTCTGGCTAAGATTGAGGAGGTGTTCGCATAATGAAGACCGCTTACGATATTATCATTAAGCCCATCATCACCGAACAGTCCATGGAAGCTACCGAAGAAAAGAAGTACGTCTTCCAGGTTGCTGTCGATACCAACAAGGTCGAGATCAAGAAGGCAATCGAAGAGATCTTCGGTGTGAAGGTCGAAAAAGTCAACACCATCCGTATGGAAGGCAAAGAGAAGCGCATGGGCGTTCACGTTGGCCGTCGCGCCAACTGGAAGAAGGCCATGGTTAAGCTG
>JAFOBK010000103.1 GCA_017381835.1 Oscillospiraceae bacterium
CGCACAGAAGATTACATTACAGGAAGGTTTGGTTAATATGAGAGATCTATTTCAGGAACAGCTGAATGAACTAAAGCGGGAACTGACCGTTATGGGTGCATCCTGCGAGGAAATTATTGCGCTGGCATCTCAGGCACTTACCGGTTGGGATGGGAAACTTGCGCAAAAGGTAAATACCATTGGCGCGCAGATCGATGAAAGCGAGCGCACCATTGAGACCATCTGCATGAAGCTTTTACTGCGGCAGCAGCCGGTGGCACGGGATCTGCGGCAGATCAGCGCTGCCATGAAGATGATCACCGATATGGAGCGGATCGGCGATCAGGCGGAGGACATCGTGGAGATCATTCCCTTTATGAATGCCCATCCTGACGAGAAGTACCCTAAGATCCGGGAGATGGCGAAGGCTGCCCAGTCTATGGTTACGGAGGCTGTTGATGCTTATGTGAAGCAGGATTTAGAGTTGGCCAGAAAGGTCATGGCTCACGATGATGTGGTGGACGATTATTTCACCCAGGTCAAGAACGGCATTATCGACATCATCGCAGCCGAACCTTCTCAAGGGGAATATGCGCTGGATCTGCTGATGATCGCTAAGTATTTTGAGAGGATCGGCGATCACTGCACCAACATCGCAGAATGGGTGGAATTTTCCGTCACCGGTGTCCACAAGGACTGCCAGTAAGATGTAAAATGTATGTAAAGTTCTGTGAAAATCTTGAATCTTGCTGTTAAAATCGCTATTATTTAGAAAAAAGCAAGGAGGCGAAGCCGTGATTTGGTGTGTAGAGGATGATTCCAGCATCCGGGATATTGAAGTATATGCCCTAACTTCTACCGGGTTTGAAGCCAAGGGATTTGAAGACGGCGACAGCTTTTGGAATGCACTGCAATCAGAAAAGCCGGAGCTGGTAGTGTTGGATGTGATGCTCCCAGGCAAGGACGGTGTCACACTGCTGAAGCTGATGAAAGCAAACGAGGAGTTTGCAGATATTCCTGTGATCATGGCCACCGCCAAGGGTACGGAATACGATAAAATCCAGAGCCTGGATCTGGGCGCGGACGATTATCTCGTCAAGCCCTTTGGTATCATGGAAATGGTCAGCCGGGTAAAGGCTGTATTGCGCCGGTGTAAGCGGTCAGCGCCCTCCAACCTGCTGAAACTGGACGGTCTGGTGCTGAACCCCGATGAGCATACTGTCACCATCGACGGAGAACGGGTAATCCTGACCTATAAGGAATACGAACTTCTGCATCTGTTCCTCTCTCAGCCTGGTATTGCCTTTACAAGAGAGCAGCTGCTTTCCTCTGTGTGGAACACAGAGTATGCGGGAGAAACCCGGACTGTGGATATGCACATCCGCACCCTGCGGCAGAAGCTGGGCAGCTACGGAAACCTGATTGAAACGGTCCGCAATGTAGGCTACCGTCTGGAGGTCAAGCATGACAAGTAAGATCTTCCGCTCCACGGTGTTCGTTGCGGTGGTGGTGCTGCTCTGCTCTTTGGGAATCGTAATTGGTGTCCTATACAACCACTTCACCGGTGTGCAGGTGGAGCAGCTAAAGGACGAACTGAGCCTTGCGGTCACCGGTACGGAGCAGTACGGCAACGCATTTTTGGAAAATGTGGAAGCTGACCGCTTCCGTGTGACCTGGATCGATACGGATGGCACCGTACTTTTTGACACGCAGGTGGATCAGTCTGTTATGGAAAACCATGCTGACCGTGAGGAAATCCGGGAGGCCTTTGAAACCGGAACCGGCAGTGCGGTGCGTAACTCTTCCACGCTCACCGAGCAAACCTACTATGAAGCGAAAAAGCTGCAGGACGGAACTGTACTGCGTATTTCCACCAATCAGGCATCTGCCTGGGCGCTGATGATGGATCTGCTGTGGCCGATTATTCTCATTGCCGTGCTGGCAATCGGACTCTCCTTGATTCTTGCCCGTAGAATGGCGAAGAATATTGTGGAACCAATGAACAAGCCGGATTTGGAACATCCGCTGTCCAATAATAC
Organism: Oscillospiraceae bacterium; assembly: GCA_017381835.1. Next base: position 2,019 of record JAFOBK010000103.1, read on the forward strand.
TTACGAAGAGCTTTCTCCTTTGCTGCGGCGGATCAACCAGCAGCATTTACAGATCGATGCCCAAATGCGGAAGCTGCAGCACAAGACCGACGAGTTTATTCAGATCACCTCCCATATGCAGGAGGGGCTGGTGGTGTTGGATAAGGAAACCCGTATCCGCTCCATCAATTCCGCCGCCATGAAAGTTTTTGGCGCAGAGGAATCCTGCGTAGGCAGCAGCTTCTTTCAGGTAAACCGCAGTAACGCACTGCGGCAGGCCTTGAACGATGCCCTGGACCGAGGCCATGGAAGTGCCATGCAGGAGCTGGAGGGCAGAATCTACCGCTTTGATATGAGCAGTATCCAGTCGGATGGTAATTTGCTGGGTGCGGTTATTTTAGTGGTAGATGTGACGGAGTCTCAGAACGCAGAACAGATGCGCCGGGAGTTCTCCGCCAATGTGTCCCACGAATTGAAAACACCCCTGCAAGGTATCATCGGTAGTGCCGAACTGCTGGAAAGCGGTATGGTGAAACAGGAAGACACATCCCGATTCGTTGGTCACATTCGCAAGGAAGCATCCCGGCTGGTAAATCTGATCGAGGATATCATTCGCCTTTCTCAGCTGGATGAAGGTGTGGAATTGCCTTCTGAGCAGGTGGATATGCTGCGGCTTGCGAAAGATGTAAAGGAAATTCTTGCCCCCAGCGCTGCTGAGAAACAGATTTCTATTGCCGTTTCCGGTGCAGGCTTTACCGTTATGGGTGTTCGCAGAATGCTCCACGAGGTAGTCTATAACCTCTGCGACAATGCCATCAAGTATAACAACCCCGGTGGCAGCGTGACGATCCATGCAGAGAATAACCGTCTGGTTGTCAGCGATACCGGCATTGGTATTTCGGCAGAACATAAGGATCGGATCTTCGAGAGGTTCTACCGTGTAGACAAGAGTCACTCCAAAGCCTCCGGCGGTACCGGCCTGGGCCTTTCCATTGTAAAACACGCTGTTCAGTATCATCACGGTATAATTACGTTGCAAAGCGAACTAAGCAAGGGCACAACTATTTCTGTTCTTTTTGATACAAGAGCATAAAGTTAGGGAAGGAGCGGTGATGCTCCTTCCCTTAAATTTTGTTATCCTATCATATCCAAAAATGCTTTTGCGGCATAGGAGAGTGGTGCGTTTTTTAAGTATGCACAGCCGATGCTTCGTTTGGGAAGCGGTGGATCGAGAGCAATTCTCTGGATGATGCCTTTTTCCAGCTCCTCTTTGGAAAACTGTTCTACTACACAGGAAACACCAAGGTGAATGGACGCAAAGCGGATCAGCAGATCGTGTACGGCCACTTCAATCTGCGGATTTAAGAACACATTCCGTTCCTTGAAGTTCTTTTCGAGGAAATGCCGTGACGATGCGTTTTTCTCGATTAGGATCAGCGGCTGCTCTGCGATTTCCTCCCAGGAATACGATGGCTTTTTCTCAAAGTCCGGTCCACAGACGAACACATC
>JAFOBK010000104.1 GCA_017381835.1 Oscillospiraceae bacterium
GTCAGAGCGGAGCCGACACCGTTCTTCCACTCTTCGGAAGGCATGGTGGTGAAAGTCCAGGAGACGGGGTTCTTGCCAGCAGCAGTGTAAGCCACGTCCTGCTTAACGAACAGGTTTGCAGCCTCAGCAGCAGTGTCGAAGGGGATAACGAAGCCCATGTCGTTTGCCAGAGTTTCAGCACCCTCGGTGACACACCAATTGATGAAGGTCAGAGTAGCAGCGATGTCTTCCTCGGAAGCATCCTTGTTGACACACCAGAAGTTCTCACAGCCGGTGCACAGACCCTGGTTAGCCTCGTCGCCAGCGCCCACGTAGATGGGGATCATAACCAGCTCGTCATCGGTGAAGGTGCCCTTCAGGTTGCCGTACTCCCAGGAACCGTTCTGGAAGAAGACAGCCTTGCCAGCCAGGAACTCGTTACGGGAGTCGTCGCCGGTCTTAGCAGACAGGTCGGCGGGAGCGCAGGTAGAGTTATTGATGTACAGATCAAAGATCTGGCGGTAGTTGTCCAGATGAGAACCCTTGATGGTCTTGGTGGTGTTGATGCCGTCTGCCTGGTACTCGAAGTAGATGGGCAGGTTGGCCAGGTGGGTCTTGAATCTCCAGTCGGAGGAGGAATCCATACCGGCGGAGGAGAATGCGGAGAAGCCCAGCTCAGCGGAGCGAGCGGTGATGTCTTCAGCAACCTTCTTCAGGGTCTCGAAGGAGTTGATGTCCTCAACCTTGTAGCCTGCCTTCTCCAGCAGGGTCTTGTTGGTGATAATGCCGTAGGACTCGATAACATAACCGATAGCCATAACAGCACCGTCCTGCTTCAGAGCAAAGGAGTCATTGGACAGGTGGCCGTAGATGTCGGTACCGGACAGATCGTAGCAGTAGTCAGCCCAGTTAGCCAGAGCGTTGGGGCCGTTGACCTGGAACAGGGTGGGAGCCTCAGTCTTGCCCATTTCGGCCATCAGAGTCTCTTCGTAGGTGCCGGAAGCAGCGGTCAGAACGGTGACGGGCACGCCGGTCAGCTTGGTGTACTCAGCAGCCAGATCCTGCCAAGCCTGATCCTGCTCGGGCTTGAAGTTCAGATAGTAGACGGAACCGGTTGCTGCGGGAGTCTCTTCCTTGGTAGCCTCGGTAGCAGCGGGGGCTGCAGGAGCTTCAGCCTCGGGAGCATCAGTAGCAGCGGGGGCAGTATTGCCGCCGCAAGCAACCAGACCCAGAACCATAACCAGAGCCAGCAGCATTGCAATCAGCTTTTTCATTGTGTTTCCTCCTAGATGTGTTGTTTGATATATGCTCAATCGGTCAAAGCCGTATAAGCCAATGATATTCATCCTGTTGCTCATGTACAAGAGAAACACGCTCTGATACAAGCGCAGGGGTTTTCATTCACCATTTTGTAAACGATTTCATGGTTGTTACATTTAATATAGCCTCTCCCATTTGCAAATGCAACCACAAATTGTATATATTTGAAAGATTCTCCTATTTTGCCAACAGAATCATTCGTCTTTTGTGTATTCTATACATCTCCCTGCAATGTAATCGGTTTCACACCCTGCTGTGTGATTAGGTCTCAGCTTTATTTATGATAGGTAAAGTGTATAATATGCCTCACAATTCTCCGACATCTTTTCAATTTCACACCCTAAAATACTTGTTTTTTCAGACAAATTACTCTCACTTTACACACTATCCTACCCGCAGTGTAAACGATTGCACAACTATGTTTCCCCGTAAGGCACAGATACGCTTTCTGCCATCCGGAAAATACTGGCTTCCTCCACCAATCCCGCGGAATATTCGATCACGCAACTGGTTTCCGGCGAAAGTGTCCAGCAGAGGTAGGATCGGTCTCCCTGTTCGCACAAGAAGGCATCATACTCATTTACCTTGCATTCCCTCCTGTTCTCCATCTGCTCCGGATCTACTACTATTCCGATTGCATTCATGTCCAATCCGGTATTACCACCAGACTCATTTTCAAGGTAAGCAGTCTGAATGCAGTAATAGATGATCGTGTTCCCTTCAGAATCAGTATAGGTGAAAGGGGTGACCTTGGAAACAGACTGGCATTCGTAGTCCTCGTCCACTTCCTGCAGGGCATTCTCCACCTTGTAGATTTCCTTGGCAATCTGCCAGTTAGGATCACTTTCCCGCTTTTGGACCGCACGATACCGGGCAATCCCAACAAACAACACCAGACTCATAATGCAGATCCCTGCAATCAACAATAATCTCTTTTTCATTTTTCTTCCTCGCTCTCACCAATATTGATTATCTGAATCATACCTTTTCCCTCCCGCCGCCTGGCATACTCCAGCAGATTCCGTGAATTGCTGGCACCGTGGCGAACACAGCACACCAACCAATCGCAAGTATCGACCATAATTTGATTGGTACGCACAATTGCGTATCTCCTTGGGGTGTTTTCCAATCTCTCAGGGTGATATGTTCCGTCGAATCCATCCGGTGTTGGAATAGCTCTCTCAGCAGGATGGTAAGGCAATACAAGCATTAGGGTAATGTCCGGGTACTTCTGTTTTGCTCGTTTGACGGCAGCGGCAGCAATCCGGTCAAAACCGCCATATCCACCCACATAGAAATAGCGAACATTCTCTACTGTAATCAACCGATCAATTACCAATTCCAGTCTGGGAAGCAACCGTTCATCCGCCTCCCTGTGACCAATAAAGAAACAGCTTTTCCACTCTGACATATACTATCAGCACTCCAATAACATGTATTGATATCTATAGTATACATTCCTTTGGAATCAATATCAATAGTCTGTGGATAATCGATTTCTGTATTTATAGACTAGATATATCGCAGAAAGGGTGTGTTTCGTCTATGAGTGAAATCGCAAAGGCTGTTGGTCAGAGAATCAGAAATTACCGGACAAGGGCCGGGTTCAGTCAGGAGAAGTTGGCAGAGATGTCCGGCTGCCACCCCACATATATCGGTCAGTTGGAACGCGGTGAAAAGAATGCAACTATCGAAAGCATTGAGAAGATTGCCACCGCACTCAACCTCCCTATGTCCAAGCTGTTTGAGCAACTGGGTGGGCAAGATGATGGCAGCAGAAATATCCCTCTTGAGTGTTATGAATTTCTGTCCGCCAAGACACCCGAAGAGCAGGAACAGCTGTTCAAGATCCTGCTGGAAATTGACAAGTATCGATCAAAGTAAATAATCAGAGGATGCAGCCCTTACGGGTCGCATCCTCTTTTTGTTGGAATTGTGTGTCTGCTTTTATGACTGCCCGGGCATGTGTTGGAACGGCAATCATCATTGATTTTGGTAAGCAAGTAAGAATTGTCTGCCTGCACGGGAGGGGCATGTATCGGAACTGGAAGCAGGACCGGTCTTGCCCCTCCCTTGACTGTTCTGCTCGGACATTTGCAGGAACGGACGTAACCACAGCAGAACTAAAATTTGTTCCGACTTTCCCTGATTTTAAGGACTTTTCTATCTTTTTGAACGGAATATTCTCAACGCTGATTTGACCCTTTCCTCCGTTGAAGATAATGGTGAGATGATCATCGTAAAGATATACGGAGTGTACGAAGGTGTTTATGAGGATGTTTCGCTGTGCGGGATTCTTGCGACCGATGGTTCTCATGTAATCCAGATAAGCAAGAATTTGGGGATAGGAGAAGGCTTTGTTCAGGGGTACGAAAAGGAAAGCTACTATCAGTGGATGATCGTGCTGAAGGAGCTTGACGAGCCTATCGGTTCTATCAGTGTGGTTCGCCAGAATGACCGTGTGGAAAAGGCGGAGATTGGCTATTGCATTGGCAGCCAGTGGTGGCA
>JAFOBK010000105.1 GCA_017381835.1 Oscillospiraceae bacterium
AGATATGGTATGGTCTACGGTTCACTATTCCCCAAAATCTTGTTTCGATCCTAAATTTACTACGATTGATTCCGCAAGCTATGAGGAATGGAATTATACCACTTCCGATGGAACGGAAGTTCTGATTGCTATGAGCAACCGGGGCGCATACATATTTGCCGAACAAGAGGATGCCTATATCACGGTTGCCATGAATACCGATATGGATTGGCTGTCACCTTCTGATTCCGGAGCACATCCCAGCCGCAGTGATCTGGAACAGATTGCAGAAGTATATGACTTCACAATCAGCCCCCAGCCTGTTACAGATACCGCCAGTGTAAAAGCACAGTTGGAAAAATCCATGGAGGAATGGAACAGTCAGCAAGAACAAGCCTCACAGGGGCCGGATTACTCGTACTATGCAGGCTATTCTGACTTCCTGATGAATTACAATCCATGGGTAAGCTACCATAGCTATTTTGCAATCTATGACATTGACGGTAACGGTGTAGACGAGCTGCTTCTTGGTAAGACACATGATACCTTCGATCAAGTCATGACAATTGTAGACGGACAAATTATGGAGTATCTGATAACGGACGGTTCCCATCTGTATGAAGGACATATCATCGACAGCATCGTTCCCACTGGCTATAGTTCTTACATGAGATGCTACCTCGATTGGGATAATCATGTAGTCGGTGGCCAGATAAAGTGGATGGATTGTTTAGGCTACAACTTTGCTGACAACACCTGGACGCTTGGAGAAGATACTTATACTGCTACGCCCATCAGCCAGGAAGAAGCACAGAACATCCAGAACAAGTATGTCCGGATCGACTTGGAATTGCAGCCTATCATGGAGTATCCCGTTGAAGAAAACGGCAGACCTGTTTATGAGGCTGCACTGGAAAACACAAAACAGTTGACCCATGATGATATTATGGCACTTTATGGAGAGCAGGTTCGGCATAACCAGGAGACCGCCTATGTCCCCAGCAACTACTACTGCCTGTACGATCTGGATGATAATGGCATAGAGGAACTGATTCTAGCAGAGGAACCCGGTTATTTCACGGATGTATACACCATTTACAACGGAAAGCTGATCCCCGTTCGATACTGGAGCCATATGAATCTGTGCGAAAAACAGATCATTGAATTTACTAGCAGCACTCCGATTTCTGACAGCCATACCTATTACTGCTATAGCACAGATGGACTGATATTCGTTGAAGCTGTCCGATATGATGCTAACGGAGGATGCTGGTATCACAGTGAGGAGCCAACAAACGACACTACCAAAATTATCACTGAGGAAGAATACAATGCAATCATCGATTCCTATTCTCGGATTGTATTGGATATGAAGCCTATCAGTGAGTTCCCTGTGTCATAAAGTACATATCTGGTTATTTAACTAGGGCCTGAGATCTGCACGAAACAGGTCTCAGGCCCTTTTTGCACTTTTTTGAGGAAAAACTGACGTTTTTCTTCCACTAAATACGAAAATAATCACTTGTATTGTCAAGTGTACGAATAGAAATTTCGCACCTTTGCCGAAATTCCTCTTTCCATATATGATAGCACAAAGTCATTTGACGAGCATCAATCAGCCCTTCAGATGAAAACCACATAAAATAAAGAGGTAATATTATGAAGAAACATAACGCAAATTTGGCAGTCCAGCCAACCAATCCGAAACAGCCCGAAAAGAAGAAAGGAAACGGTCTGATGGGAAGAATCATCCGCCGCTTCTTCCTGGTACTGTTCACAGTAATCATTATGGCAGTCAGCGCACTGGTTATGGTGCTGAATATGGTCTTTAACGGGCCTTCTCCCACAGCCCGCAATCAGCTTACTATGACACTGATCGAAGCCAGTGCAACCAAATGGGTGCCTGCGCTGTTCATCGGGGAGGATACCGTGGCAGAGATCCGGGCCAGCATCAATGTAGAACTGGAGGATGATGTAACGGACATCAATAACGTAATCATCCAGATGGGAGAATTTAATGTGAACGCCGATGAATGGGCGAATTATCCCGATGGCATCCGTATCGAAAGTGTGGATGGCGATACTTACAACGCAAAGGTTATGATTGTCCGTGATCCTTCTCAGGTCTATCTGGGCATTTCCACCCACGAAGGTTTCAGCACCAGCATCCCCGGAAAGCGGCTGACCGCAGCCATGGAGGATGAAGGAGCAATCGCAGGTATTAACGGCGGTGCTTTTAATGATGATGGTTCCTCCAACTCCTATGTTGGCACATTGCCTGCCGGTCTGGTCTACTCCGAAGGAGAATGCGTCTGGACTTCCGGTAAGCCTTCCGAAACCAGCGGCTTTGCTGGTTTCACCAAGGACAATATTCTGGTTGTTCATAAGGATAACATCTCCCAGGCCCAGGCTGAGGAACTGAATATCCGGGATGGTTGTTGTTTCGGCCCTGTTCTGATCATGAACGGTGAAATCAATATGGAAGCCTACAACAAAGTTTCTGGTCTGAATCCCCGTACCGGTATCGGTCAGAGAGCAGACGGCGCTGTGATCTTCGTCTGCATCGACGGCAGACAGCCCAGCTCCATGGGTGGCGAGTATAAGGATGTTATTGACATTATGGTGGAATATGGGGCCATCAATGCCTGCAATATGGACGGAGGTTCCTCTACCGTTATGATGTACCGGGATACCTACGGACTATACGGCGAGGCTGGACAGGTTCAGATCATGAACAGCTATTCCCTGCTTCAGACGGAACCGAGAAAGATGCCCGATTTCTGGATGGTTCGTCCCGCAAAGGAGGGGTAATTATGGCAGGAAAATTCAGTGCAAAAAACAGAGAAAATGCAGTGGATGTTCATACCATTTTGGCAGAGCGGGAGCAGGCGCAAAAGCGCCGCTCCATCACTCCTGTTACCACACCGAAAAGAAAGCCAGTACAGCCTGCTACAGCTACCATGCCCACGTTGAAGAAGTCTGCAAAGCCTATTCAAAAGCCCCGCAGAGGACCCCGGCTCAGTGGTGTCATCTTCTATACAATTTTCTTTCTCTGCATTTTCCTTTTCTATACCGCAACTTACTTTGGCTTACTGGAACTCCGGGACTGGCTGAATCGCTATGAAATGGCCCAGCCTACGACCAAGAGCCAGGAGATCTTCGAAACACTGTTCTACGATCCTGATTGGGACAGCTTATATGATATTGCAAACGTCCAGAATGCTGCCTATGGAAGTAAGGATGACTTTATAAGTTACATGGCAAACAGAGTTGGTGAAACGGATCTTACTTATGTTGAAACTTCCACCGGCCTGTCCAACGACAAAAAATATATTGTACGGGTGGGAAATGAAAAGATCGCTACGTTTACTCTGGTAAACCACAATCAGTCTGCTTCCCAAACGGAAATTGCAGATTGGCAGTTGGGCAACTTGGAGTTTTTTGTCCAGTACAACGAAAGCTACTACATCAAGAAATTGGACGGACATGCGGCCTATGTGAACGATTCTCCCCTGGATGACAGCTTCACTATCCGGATCAGCACAACCAATGCCGAAGGTTATCTTCCGGAAGGTGTCACTGGTATCCGTGTATGTACCCAGCAAATCACCGGATTGGCTGGCAAACCCAATGTCCGGATCGTAGATGCAGC
>JAFOBK010000106.1 GCA_017381835.1 Oscillospiraceae bacterium
AACGCGGCGGACTTCCAGCGCGGGGACAAGAAACAGCACATCGATATCATATTTCTCGGCAGCCTTGTCAGCAGCGATGGCATATTCCAGCAGTTTATCGCCCCAGACATAGTTCTTGGTACCGATCTCAAAATAAGGCACTCGAATGGTAGGTTTCATATTACATTCCTCTTTCTGAATGAATTTTATTTTTATTTTGTGGCTGCCCAGATATGGTTTCCTGGGCAGCCACATAGAAAGGTGAGGAGGGTAGAATTAAGCAATCACAACACGTTTACAGCCCAAAAAGTCTGCCATCGGAAGCAACTGTTCCAGCACATCTCCGTAAACCAACACGCTGTGATGGGTGGCACCTACCTGGCTGAATTGTTCCAGGAAGGACTCCAGAGATACATCAGGCTTGAACCAGCCGTTGGTCTCGCTGCCCATCTTGTTCTCACCCACGATGCTCAGCATCTGACCGGGTGCGAAAGTAAGCGTATATTGACCGTTGCCAAAAGGTGCCAAGTTGATATAGACCGCACGGCCACCCTTCATGGTCTTATATGCTGCCGTGGGATTCTCCGCACTGGTGAAGGGGAACGCTTTTTCCCGCAGGACAGGCTTGCCGTCAGCAATGGCGTAGTTGAACTCGCCCATATGGCTGAGGAAAACACTGCCATGCTCCCAGTCGGGGCAGAACATCTCGGTGAAGGTAACCTCGTCGAAAGCGTTCAAAAGGGCACCGGTAAAGGCTGCGGTCAGCACATCGCCTTCGCCGGCATAGCCCAAACCGTTGGCCATAGCACTACAGCACTCAGTAAAGGGCATGACAGGCAGACCGGGGCGGGAGCCTTCGGTTTCCAGGAAGTTGATGGAGAAGCCGGTGAGCTTTTCATCCTCCACCCACTTGCGGATGGTCAAGCTGGTTTTGGCAGAGCGGTCATAGACTTCCCTGGTCAAACCGGGCGCAAACTCAAAGCGCTCCATATCAGCAGCATACTCAGCATCGATCTCAGCCTGTGTAACGGCGGCTGCGCGCTGAGCACCCTTCTGCCAATCGTAAGTAACCACATCCATGCCAAAGTCACGTTTGAGTTCCTCAAAGGGAACACGGAAATCGCCCATGCCGGCAAAGGGTTCGCCAACGAGGCCGATTCGGGCATTACGCATGCCCTGAGCCACTTGCGCAGCCTTGGCAGCGTTCGCCACCTTCTGCAGAACATTGGAGTGATCCATATGTCCGGCACAGACAGTAAAGGTCTTGCCGTTGCGGATCAGGAGATTGCACATATCTTGAACACCGTGAATGCCGTGATTCAGCATCAGTGCGGCAGAATCGGTGAACTGGTCGTAGGTAAAGTCGGGGGTCGTATCCAAAATGATAAGAGGAAGATCGGTAGCAGCCAGAGCCTTCTCAGACTCCAGAGAGGGGGAGTATGCCAGATGCAGCGTAACGATTGCATCTACATTTTCAGACTCAAAATACTTAATTGCAGTTTCAAATTCATCTGCCAAGCGGCAGACATCGGATGTGATCACATCCAGACCGGTTTCCTGCAGGCGCTTCACTGCATAAGCATGGGCAGCATTGATGGCAGGACGGACTTCGGGATTGGAGCGGTCATACAGCTCCACATACATGGGCAGCAGGCCGATTTTGGGACATCTCATAGTATTCTCCTTCGTGAAAGGGATTTGATAACGGGGCGCCGGGAAACCGGCGCCCCGTTTGCTTAAGGGATTTAGTTCTTTGCGGTAACCTCGTACTTGTACTTAGCACGGAACTGCTCCTGGTTCTCTGCGTTGATAACGATGGAACCGGAGTCAACAGCATCGGGCAGGGGGTTCACGCCCAGCTCGCGATAGCCCTCAATGACCTTCAGCTCGTTGTTAACATAAGCATGCAGCCACTGCAGAGCGATGTAGCCTTCAACGTAGGAGTTCTGAGCCAGAGAAGCAGCAACTTCGCCGTCACGGATCAGGTCCAGGGTAGCCTCGTCACGGTCGCGGCCAACGATTACGATCTCGCCGGTCTTACCAGCCTCACGAACTGCGGTAGCAGCACCGACAGCGGTGTAGGCCTGCTGGCCGATGATACCAACGACGTCAGCATTTGCCTGCAGAGCAGCGCCGATGTTGGTAGCAGCAACGTTAGCGTCAGCGGTGTCGTCAACTTCGATGACCTTGATGCCGGGAACGTTGTCCAGAACGGAGTGAGCGCCTTCCAGGTTAGCGATAGCGGAGGGCTGAGCCAGAGCCAGAGCGGAAGAGATGATAACGGTACCGGTCTTGCCGTCCAGCTGCTTCAGCAGCTCTTCAGCCTGTGCAACACCTGCGTTGAAGGGATCACAGCCGATGAAGCTCAGACGGTCAGAGGGGATGTCAGTGTTAACGCAGATAACGGGGATGCCAGCAGCGATAGCGTTGTTTACGGAGTTTGCGGTCTCCTCGGTCTGGCCATGCAGAACGATACCGGTAACGCCGTTAGCAACAGCCTGGTCGATAGCCAGTGCAATCTGGTCAGGAACGAATTCCTGAGGACCAGCAAAGTACCACTGAGCACCGATCTTGTTAGCAGCGTCGCAGACGCCAGCCTTCAGTGCATCAAAGAACTCCAGCTGGCCCAGAGACATGATGACGCAGTAGATTTCGCCTTCGCCGGGCAGAGCAGCGTTTTCGCCTTCTGCAGCGGGAGCAGCGGGTTCCTCAGTCTTACCGCAAGCGACCATGCAGGTCAGCAGCATAGCGACGACCAGGAGCAGAGACAGGATTTTTTTCATTGTTGTTTCCTCCATTTTTTATTATTTTGTTCCTATTGGAATAAAACACAGATTTAAACGGTGTAGCCGGAGGCCATAGCCATCAGCTTTTCTTCAGTCAGATCCTTATTCTCCAGAACGCCCATGCACTTACCCTCGTACATGACCGCAACCCGGTCACAGGAGGCCATGATCTCAGGCATTTCGGAAGAGACCATGATGACGCCCTTGCCCTTGGACACAACATCACGCAGCAACATATGGATCTCAGCCTTAGCACCCACGTCAACGCCACGGGTGGGCTCGTCGATCATAACCACATCGGGATCTGCAGACAGCCACATGGACAGCAGAACCTTCTGCTGGTTACCGCCGGACAGGTTCAGCACCTTATGAGCCAGGTTAGCGCACTTGATGGACATAGCCTTGACATAGCCGGTAGCATTGTCAGCGATCTTTTTGAAGTCCACACAGCCCTTGGTCACATAGCGCTCCGTAGATGCAGCAGCGATGTTCTGCTGTACGTCCAGGTTCAGGAACAGGCCCAGGATTTTTCTTTCCTTGGTAATGTAAGCCAGCTTGTTGCGCTTGGCATCATAAGGATTGCGGATATGCACTTCCTTGCCGTGGAGTTTCACGGTGCCTCCGGTGGCCTGACGCCAGCCGAACAGGGTCTCCAGCAGCTCCGTACGGCCGGATCCTTCCAGGCCGGCGATGCCCAGGATCTCGCCCTCCCGCAGCTGGATGGACACGTCCTGCAATTCCTTGCCGCTGCTCAGATGCTCAGCTTCCAGCAGGACCTTACCGATCTTGGTGGTACCCACGCCGAATTCATAGGCAACATTACGGCCCACCATGTAGCGGACCATATCGTCCTTGGTAATGTCCTTGGTCATAGGGAGGGTAGTCACATGCTGACCGTCCTTCATAACCGTCAAAGCGTCTGCCAGGTGGACCACCTCGTCCAGACGGTGGGAGATGTAGATGATGGTGATGCCCTTGGCCTTCAGGTCCTGGATCAGATCAAAGAGCTTGTCCACTTCTACCTGGGTCAGCGCGGAGGTGGGCTCGTCAAAGATCACGATCCGGGCGTTCTCATGCATCAGGGAGGCAATCTCCACCATCTGCTGAGAGCCCAGGGACAGGGTGTTCATATCGGCCTTCTCATCGATGTAGTCCAGGCCGCAGCTGTCCAGGATCTTCCGGGCATCGCTGTAGAGCTTGGGATAATCAATGCAGCCCTTCTTGGTAGGCAGCGCGCCGGCGAACAGGTTTGCCGCAACATTCAGATGCATAAAGTTGGACAGCTCCTGGTACACAACGCCCACACCGGCCTTCTTGGCATCCTCAGGGCTTTTGAAATTCACCTTCTGGCCGAACAGTTCCACATGGCCGCCATCGCAGCCCTGGACGCCAGCCAGGATCTTGATCATGGTAGATTTACCGGCGCCGTTTTCGCCGATAATGCAATGCACATCGCCTTCCTTGATCTCAAAGCTCACATTGTTCAGTGCCCGGACACCGGGGAAGACTTTCGTGACATTTTCCAGTTTGATTGCGGTTTTTGCCATAATTGCTCCTCCTACAATCAAGCCTTAGGCCTTGACCTTTCTTCTCTTCATCAGTACGTCCAGGCCCACAGCCAGGATCAGGATGCAGCCATTGATCACCTTGGTGTAGCTGCTGGGCAGGTACAGCAGGGTAATGGCGTTGGTGACCATCTGCATCAGGATCACGCCCAGGACCGCGCCCAGGACGCTGCCCACGCCGCCGTCCATGGAAACACCGCCAACCAGCAGAGCAACCACGTTACGGAACTCCAAGCTCTCGCCTGCGTTCTGGGAGCAGCTGCCCAGACGAGCAGTCAGAATGATGCCGGAGAAGGCAGCCACAGCGCCGGTGATAGCGTAAATGATCACGTTGAAGCGCTCCACATTGATACCTGCCAGCTTTGCGGAGGACTTGTTGGAGCCAATGTAGTAGGCGTTATGGAAGAAACGGGAGTACTTCAGCAGCAGCACACCGGCTACCACAACTACCAGCATGTAGATGATGGTAATGGGAATACCCAGCACATTGATACGGCCCAGAGCCAGGAACTCCTCGGGGAAGGAGGACAGGGTGCCGCCGCCCAGCAGAACCAGAGCCAGACCGCGGTAAGCCATCCAGGTGCCCATGGTAGCAACCAGGGGAGTCAGACCCAACTTGTTGACGATCACGCCGTTAAGGGCGCCCAGCACAAAGCCGGTGGTCAGGCCGATCAGAATGGCCAGAGGCACAGGCAGGCCCAGCTTCAGCATCATGGCGCAGATGGCTGCGTTCAGACACAGAGCGGAACCGCCGGAGAAGTCAATGTTACCGCCGATCAGAGCGATACACATGGGGATGGCGATCATCATATCGGTACTCATACCCTGCAGCAGGACCCGGAAGTTGTCCACACGCAGGAAGTTTGGGGTCGCCAGAGACAGGCACAGGCCGAAGACCACCAGCAGAATGGCCAGGGATACTTCGCGCTTCTGCAGGATCAGACCTGCCTTGCTCAGCAGGGTGTTATCGCCCGAATTCCGCTTGACCTCGTTTTTTACTTTCATCTTAGATATTCCTCCTGAATCATCTTTTTTGCACTCGGGTGCATTTTTAAAGGGCAAAAAATGTCGTGTCTGAACGGTAAGTCGCTAAAAGCTTCTCACCCCGCAAAAAAGTTTAAAATCACTCGGGTGCAATACAAGTTCAAACACAACATACTTTAATAACCAAAAAAATTATATCATTTCATTTTTTGCCTGTCAATTTATCACATTGTATGAACAATCAGGGGCGTTTTTGTGAAAAATAAATAAAAATAAGCATATTTCTTGTGACATACGTTTTTCCGCAAACTATCCCCCGTTTATGCACTCGAGTGCATTGTTAGCTAAAAATAATGTGCCAAAGGATTATATCCCTTGGCACATTCCTTATTATCTTAATCCAGGCATTCACTTGTCAGAATATAAAGCGGGGTATAATTCTGTTCTTCCGGTTTTTCACGAGCTGCCAAATACCGGAACATCAAAGTGGTTGCCAGTGCGGAGAAAGATTCCGGTTTCTGTTCGATAATCACGCGGATGTATCCATCCTTCATTAGACTGATACCGTCATCGGAAAGGTCAAAACCCACCAATGCCACATCCGGTCTTCCCAAATCATGAAGAACCTGACCGGCGATCAAGGTATTAGCGTCAGTACAGAACAGACCTACAACCGGTTCTCTTGTTACAACACTCTGCACCGCATGATAGTATAAGTCCTTGTCATCGTTCAGATTCAGCTCCTGGACGCAGATTTCGGGATAATACTCCCGCATTCTATCCATAAATCCGGCGGAACGTTCTCTTGTCTGCATATGATCGCCGCCTCGGTTAACAATGTATACTTTGCCCTTTTTTCCCACATAGTTGGCAAGGATCTGTCCGCCGATGCGTCCGGATTTGTAAGCATTGGGGCCGGCATAGCAAAGACGTCTGCTGTCCGGCGCGTCTGCACCAAATGTGATGACCGGTATGCCGGCTTCAGCAAGAGCATCAATCTGCGGATTTAAGCTGGTTGCACTGATGGGCTGCAGAATCACACCATTCAGGTCTTCACGCTGAAGGAAGCTTTCCAACAGCGCTTTCTGGGGTGCATCACCGGGCTGCTCCAAAATATGAAATTCCAAGTGCAGGCCAAAATCCCGATAGCCCGCCTGGGCAGTGCGAAAGCCCTCTGCAACTTCCGGGAAATATGCCTTTGTCATTGCTGTATATACCACAGCTACTCGCTGGATTTGATTCTTTGCCAAAGCTGTAGCCGCCAGGTTTTTCGTGTAGTTCAGCGACTCCGCCGCCGCTAAAACCGCCTGTTTGGTAGAGTCGCGCACACTGGGATCTCCGCTCATTACTTTTTTCACTGTGCGCAGTGCGTATCCTGACTTCTGTGCTACATCCTTTAATGTAGGCCGTGTACCCACTTTATGGCTCCCCTCCCCAATTCTGATTGCTTGCATCCAAAGCTTTGCAAAATAATGTCTTATTTTATTTATTATAAAGAAAAACGGCATATAATGTCAATCATTTTTCGATAACAACATATTGATTTTCATAAATTCTCCGTGTTTTCATTCTGTTTTCTTCACAATGCTTAAAAAAACGGCACAGAAATAACCTGTGCCGTTTTTCTAATTATGGTGCTTACAATGTTGCCAGGAAGCTCTCAATCTCCTCGCGTCCATCCAGAACACCCAGTTCTAAATGGTTCTCCACGCTGCTGTAACCGGGTAACACCGCGATTTTATTCTGTTCCACCGCTTCATCCCGGTTGATACCGCAGGTGTTGCAAGGTTCCAACGCCAGCACATAGTCGTGGGACTTCATCATTTTCCACTGGATCAAGTTGGGAAGGTTCTTGGTATCAAAGGCCACATAGGCACCCAATCCCAACTGCATATTGTACAGCACTCCCACTGCCCGATCTCCAATCGAGCTATGGAAGTACAGTTCTTCACCTCTGCCGTCCTCCGGCGCAATCATCTGCCGGTAGCCGGTAGTCAGTTCCGTCAAGGTCTCGGTGGATGCCTTGGAAACCGCCACCTGAGAGTCGGCCTGCAGCAACGGATAACCAAAATTGAAGTGGTAGAGCATCATATACGGCTCGTCTTCCGCCTCAAAATTGGTAATCACATCATGGATACGGATAGACTTCTCATTTAGGCCTGTCTCCACGCATCGACGCAGAGAGAGATGGCGGCTGTACATCTTGGTCTGGTGGACTTCACCGGCTGCTTTCAGCACATAGTTATCTCCATCCCAATAGGTGTTTGTTCCAAAATTCTTGGCAGGTGTGTGTGAGATTCTGCCATGGGTGGGGTAAACACCGCCGTTCACAGCATGGATACCCACATTATCCAAGCCACATGTCACCAGCGCACCACCGGGCCACTGTTCAGCAAATTCTCCATCCATAGCGTTAAATGCCTGGGGAGAGGTCAGACCGTTTTTCGACTGAAAAGACAAATTCATTCCCTTGTAGGACAGATCATAGATATCCATACAGCGATCCGGAACCAATGTAAAGCGCAAACCGGCAGCATTGTAAAACTCTGCCAACTGGATCCCTTCGCCACGCCCATGGAGTAACTTTGTCTGACGGATACCGGCAATTTGGTCGATATTGCCCAACTGTTTCAGAAGCTCGATATTCATAATATACCTCCATTATCTGCAGAAGATGGCAGCTCTTGAAAAGCGTAGATGCACCCGAGTGCATGATTTGTCAAAAATATTATAATGATCTACGCAACAGTTGTCAATCACGGGATTTTATAAAGAGCTTCCCTATTATTCGCAATCCTGCACGGAATTGGTCCGGTCGCATTTCCGGAATAAATACACCATATCTACCAGTTGAATACCGGCCTCATAAATCGGATGGTCATAGTTGTCTGTAAAGAAGTTTTTGACCCGGTGATGTTCTGCAAAACCGCACTTTTTGTAAAAAGGTACGGTGAGCGGACTATCGCCGGTTCCCACCAGCATCTTATCACACCGTCCTTTATAGTGCTCCATCACAAATTCGATCAGCAGCCGGCCATACCCTTTTCCCTGCTTTTCCGGCAACACCGCGATATTTTTAATCTCAAAAACGCCTTTCCCCAAATCGCAGACAACGCATTCCGCCACCGCTTTGGGATCCAAAACCACAAACATATCCCCCGTATCCAGATAGCGGTCAATCATATCTTCCTGCTCATCTGCCAGAAATAGAAGCTCCATGTATTGCTTTTTATTGTGAAGTATTTGCTTGATCTCCACCGTGAAACCTCCTTAATCCCAGGCAGATTTGTTACAGATCCTTGTCTTCAATTCCACAATGCCAGCTGGCAAAGGGTGCCGCGATGGTTTCGGATACATAGCAGGTACCCTTACCCAAGCGCAAGATCGTTGCGGGAAAATCCTGAGTGATGGGGCCGTACAGTTCCAAACGCGAGACCATGCGCTGCCAAGAACTGCCATCGGCATTTACAAAATTGTGCAGTTCTACCCGTTCCTTGGCGTGGCAGATATCTCTAGGGCCAATGGTCGCAGCCTTGTAAGGGACCGCCCAAACATCGCCGGACGCACCCATGGGGCTGAACAGAGAGTTTTCGCAGACAGTCAGCGGTGTGGTAGTCACAATTCTTGAACCCAGTTGGCAGAATTCCTCCAAAGAATTTGCCTTGAATTCTTCCGTTCTGGGATCAATGAATGCGGTGTGTCCGGGCCAACCGGTTGCGGTGTAGACCACATCAACACCACCGTCCGTGATATCGTCGATCATGTTGGAGTAGACATCGGTATCCTTGTTTTCATTGGTATGAACGTGCCAGTGATCTACGGGGGGGCGTAAGTCCTCACGAATACGACCGTAGAAATGGTTCATGAAAGAATAGCCCAAACCTGCACCATAAGTCAGCGGTGCCACGTTGCCGTCTTCATCTGCCCATTCATCCATTGCAAATGCATGCACGTTACGTGCCGAAACGTTAAACTTATTCAGCATATTTGCTACCGCGCTATAGGCACCGGGCCACTGGTTGGGACAGATCATAGAGAAAGGTGTATCGTTGAGGTCGGACATTAAAATCCGGTAGAACATATCCTGAACCATGTGTAGAGTAGGGTCGATAACCACCTTTACAGAGTATCCGTTTTCGTTGGTATACTCCATATCCTCACGCTTGATGTTTCGAATGCGTTCCAGTTCTTCCAGCGGCAGATCACTATGAGGCAGCCAGGGAGCCGGGTGAAAACGGAATTCTTCGTATAAGCCCATATTTACACTCTCCTTTATATAGTTTTTTAATTTGGATACTTTGCCTTTCTGGCAGCAATTATCGTCATGATAGCACTGATCCGTTTTTTCCGCAAGTAAATATCTATTAGCCCAAAATAAATACAACTATGATCCACGCGCACAACAGTCACTACTTGTCACTACTTACTGTTTTTCTCTTGCATATTACACTATTGCACTTTCTTAAAATCTGTCGTATAATAAAAAACAACCGACCCTGTATACACCGTGATACAGATTGATTGCTTTTTGATAACGCAGAACTCGTTTTTCTGTGATAATGTTTTGATAACGAAAGTCGAAAAACCATGTAGACCACAAAGAATCCGAAGATTTCAGCACATATAAAATCACATCTTCTAAACGAATTTGTTTAGAACTCGTTGCCGCCCGGCGAATGGGAGTAAATCATTTCACGCTGCCTGCGGCAGATGAAGTGAAATGATTTACTGCGCCGCGGTCGGCGAGGGACGAAGGCGCGCCGTCGCCGAGGACATTCGCCGGGCACCGCAAGCGGGACTATCATAAAAATATACCCCTCCGCCAGGAGGGGTTTTTTTTTACCTTCTGGTAGCCAAAGCTATCCATTTACTTTCTCCTGCGGATATGCTATCATAACAATGTATGTACACAGAAAATAGATACAGCAGATACTGCGTTTATGATAGGAGGAACCCAAATGAACTATGATGTGATCATTATCGGCGCAGGTCCCGGCGGCATCTTTGCAGCTTATGAGCTGATGCAGAAAAAGCCGGATCTGAAGGTAGCCGTTTTTGAAGCAGGCCATGCTTTGCATAAGCGCCGCTGCCCCATCGACGGTGAGAAAATCAAGACCTGCATCGGCTGCAAGAGCTGCTCCATTATGAGCGGTTTCGGCGGCGCCGGTGCTTTCTCTGACGGCAAGTATAACATCACCAACGATTTCGGCGGCACCCTTTACGAATACATCGGCAAGAAGCAGGCGCTGGATCTGATGCACTATGTAGATGAGATCAACATGCGCTACGGCGGCAACGGCTGCAAGCTCTATACCACCGCCGGCACCCGTTTCAAGACTCTGTGCATTCAGAATGACCTGCACCTTTTGGATGCTTCCGTGCGCCATCTGGGTACGGATATCAACTATATCGTTCTGGAAAACCTGTTTGCTTACCTGCAGGATAAGGTGGAATTCTTCTTCGACACCCCGGTGGAGGCACTCAAGATCATCCCCGGCGGTTATTCCGTAGAGTGCAAAGATGCCGCCTATACCTGCGAAAAGTGCATCGTTTCCGTAGGCAGAAGCGGCAGTAAGTGGATGGAGCGTGTGTGCAAGGAGCTGGATATCCCCACTAAGTCCAACCGGGTGGATCTGGGTGTCCGTGTGGAGCTGCCTGCCACCGTATTCGCCCATCTGACTGACGAGCTGTACGAAAGTAAGATCGTTTACCGCACCGAGAAATACGGCGACAAGGTGCGTACTTTCTGCATGAATCCCAAGGGCGCGGTAGTCAACGAAAATACCAACGGCATCATTACCGTCAACGGACACAGCTATGAAGATCCCGCTCTGCAGACGGAAAACACCAACTTCGCCCTGCTGGTATCCAAGCATTTTTCCGAGCCCTTTAAGGACTCCAACGGCTACGGCGAATCCATCGCAAGACTCAGCAACATGCTGGGCGGCGGTGTCATCGTGCAGCGCTTCGGCGATCTGATCCGCGGCCGCCGTTCCACCCCCAAGCGCATGGAAGATGCCTTCATCACCCCCACCCTCCAGGCTACCCCCGGCGATCTGAGCCTGGTGCTGCCCAAGCGCCTGCTGGACGGCATCATCGAAATGATCTACGCGCTGGATAAAGTGGCTCCCGGCACTGCCAACGACGATACCCTTCTGTACGGCGTGGAAGTTAAGTTCTACAATATGGAAGTAGCGGTCAACCAGCAGCTGGAAACCTGCTACCCCGGTCTGTATATCATCGGTGACGGCAGCGGCATCACCCATTCTCTGTCCCACGCATCCGCAAGCGGTGTTCATGTTGCAAGAGATATCACAAAGTAAAACTTTAATAAGGGAGAATAGATAAAGATGAACTTTTTAGAAGAGAGAATTCTGAAAGACGGAATCGTAAAAGCCGGTAACGTGCTGAAGGTAGACAGCTTTCTGAACCATCAGATGGACATCGCCCTGATGGAAGAGGTGGGTCGGGAATTCAAGCGCCGCTTCGGCCACAAGACCATCACCAAGGTTCTGACCATCGAGGCATCCGGTATCGGCATCGCTGCTTTTGTTGCCAAGGAATTCGGCGTTCCCATGGTCTTTGCCAAGAAGTCCAAGTCTATTAACATTGACGGCGATATGTATGTTGCCGAGGTAGAATCTTTCACCCATAAGAATAAGAATCAGGTCATCGTTTCCAAGCGCTTCCTCAAGGAAGGCGAGCATGTGCTGATCATCGACGATTTCCTGGCCAACGGCTGTGCGCTGCAGGGTCTGATCTCCATTGTGGAGTCTGCCGGTGCCATCGTGGAAGGCTGCGGCATTGTCATTGAGAAGGGCTTCCAGTATGGCGGCCGTGCTATCCGCAACCTGGGTTATCAGGTGGAATCCCTGGCCATCGTGGACGCCATGGATGCCGAGACCGGCTCCATTACCTTCCGCGAGCAGGCATAAGGCATTTGCCCGGAAGTCTTGCAAGTAAAAAGAGGGGACATGCCCGTCGGCATGTCCCCTTATTTTTATTTTGTTTGGTTCCGGTAGGAAGCAAAGTATCTCCTGCCCAGTTCCTGCAGATCCTCCCGGCAGAAATGGATGGTATCTCCATCGCCGAATTTTTGATCATTGGAGCGCAGGTCAGCAGTCTCGATGTAGCCGCCTCCAATCTCCTCCGCCACAGTGCGGATCACCGCCTCAATATTGCGGCAGGCAGGCTGGTTTTCATCTGCCCACTGCTTGCAGAAACCGCCGCAGACAAAGGGCATGTCCCCATATCTTTCCAAAACGGACTTCACCACCGCGGTGAGTTCATCGTGATACCGCTGGGGATCATTCAGGAAGGCAGCCTCATGTTCTCCCTGGTGCCACAAAAAGCCCACCAACCGGTTTTCGGGATGTAAGCCGATAGCATAGTCGGTCATCCGGAGCATTCTCTCATACAGCGGATCTCCCATGCGCCAGTAGCCTTTCAAAAAGCCGGTGCCGCCCACGGCAGCACGGACGATCAGCAGCTTCCGATCCGGTGCCAGCAGTCCGCTTTCCACATATTTTTTTGCAAACTCCAGGGAAAAATCTCCCAGGAAGTCTCCGGAACAGTCTTTCACCGGCCGCTCCGCCGCCACGGAAATCGCCAATTCCCCTTCGGGGTAATACTCTCCCGCCTGGGGATTACCGGCCGTCAGATACAAGATCCGCTCATCCGGTACATAGGGACTCTCCGCGGGGCCGTGGCCGTAGCCGTCGGCATTGGACTGGCCCGCCTGGAGAATAATATCGTATTTTTCCATCACTTAGTCATATCGAAGCGGAATACATCCTCGCCGTATTCCTGGATCCGCTGCAGCACCAGGCCTGCGCAGGCCACATCCAGCATACCGGTGCCGATGATCTGAGCATAGATCCGCTCCTTGGGATCGGTTCTGCCCACAGCCTTACCGGCCAGCACATCGGGTACCAGGATATCGAAGGAATTCTCGTCGATTTCGCCCATCTCTGCCAGTTCCTTCACATTGCCACGGTGCAGACTCTGACCCACCTGGTCCACAGCGATCTTGTCGGCCTTGCGAACCACATCGAAGGAGGTCTCCCGGAAGGAGCCCATGGTCATCACCAGGCTGCCTTCCTTCAGCCAGGGTTCTTCCACCAGGTCAGCGTTGGCATTGGTGATGGTGACCACCACATCGGCGCCACGGCAGCCTTCCTCATTGGTGGCGCATTTCACAAACTTCCAGGGGGCATCGGGGAAGCGGGCAATGAAGCGATCCTTGGCTTCTTCGGAAATATCGCACAGCCGGACTTCCTTGATGTCCACAGTCTTTCCCATGCAAAGCAGGCTATAGTATGCCATCAGGCCGGTGCCGATGATGCACACCACATCGGTGGAGGATGCCAGCATCCGGGTCATAATGGCAGGCTGAGCGCCGGTGCGGGCATCGTTAATAAAGTCACCGCTGACCAGTGCCTTCAGAATGCCGGTGCGGGGATCCGTCAGCACCACATTGGCCTTGATATAAGGAAGACCCAGGGCCTTGTTGCCGTCATAGCCGCCCACCAGCTTCAATCCGGCGGTATCCAGGGGCGCAATGTAAGCGGGCATGGAGTTGAACCAGCCGGCCACACCTAAGGTACTCATGTCGGTGGTGATCTTATTGGGCATGACCACCTTGCCCTCGCCGTACCAGCGCCAGGTCTTTTCGCAGATATCGATCACATCGTCCAGGCTCAGGTATTTTTTGACGGTTTCTTCTCCGATGATATAGGCTTTCTGTTCCATATTTTTCCTCTTTTCTGCAAAAAGCCCCCTCCGGAAATGGGAGGGGGCATCATTTTCCAATTACTTCTCGTTCTTGTAGATTTCCTTGAAGTACTTGTAGGTGTCCACCTTCAGCTCGCCGCAGGCAGCCTCGTCGCAAGCAACGATGCCGTCCTTATGCAGCTGCAGAGCGGAGATGGTCCATGCATGGTCAACGCCGCCCTCAACGCAGTGACGCAGAGCGCGAGCCTTGTTGTGGCCGCTGATCAGGAGCAATACCTGCTTGGAATCGCAGACAGTACCGACACCAACGGACAGAGCGGTCTTGGGAACCTTGTTGGGGTCATTGTCGAAGAAGCGGGAGTTAACGATCAGGGTGTCCTCGGTCAGAGCGCGAACGCCGGTACGGGAAACCAGGGAGGTGAAGGGCTCGTTGAAAGCGATGTGGCCGTCAACACCGGAGCCGCCCAGGAACAGGTCGATGCCGCCGTAGGAAGCGATCTTATCCTCGTAGCGCTGGCACTCAGCTTCCAGATCCTCAGCCATGCCGTTGAGGATGTTGATGTTCTCAGCGGGGATGTCGATGTGGTTGAAGAAGTTGTCGTGCATGAAGTACCAGTAGCTCTGGTCATGCTCACGGGGCAGACCGACATATTCGTCCATATTGAAGGTAACAACGTTCTTGAAGGAAACTTCGCCGGCCTTGTTCTTCTCGATCAGGCGCTTGTAAACACCCAGGGGGGAGGAACCGGTGGGCAGGCCCAGGATGAAGGGACGCTCTTCCTTGTGGCTCATGATGGCGTCAGCAATGTGGTTTGCTGCCCATGCGCACATCTCGTTGTAATCGTTCTTGATAATCAGTTTCATAACATTTCACACTCCAAAATATAATAGTAATGGGGGTATAAAAATTTCCTAACAGATTTATTATACAATAATTTCCGCGTTTGTCTATGTGTTTATAAAAGTTTCGTAGCGAATTCCTACAGCGGCGGGAGTAAACCCCCGCCCTACGGTATAGACTGCACTTCGTTAGAAGCCGTAGGGGCGAGCATTGCTCGTCCGTGCGGCACAATCTTCCGTTTCCACATTGGGTTTCGGCGAATACAGGTGCGGTCTGTGCGGGAGGGTCAAGACCCTCCCCTACAGGAATTCTAAATTACACCACCCGGATGTTCAGAAGGCTACAGAAGGCTCTGACAGCGTCGCCGTGCTTGCCGGGAACGATGGCATAGTGCTGGCTCATGATCTCCTGCTGGAAATCCTCCACGCTCTTATTATCGAACTTAATCACAGAGCCTGCGTAGGCGGGACAGTCGATCTCGTGGAAGTCCTTCATTTCCTCCACATGGCCTTCGATCAGGTGCATCTTGACGCCGCCCTTGTCGTTGGCCAGGCGAATAACCGTCACATCCTGCCGCTTGAAGGGGGTGGTGATCAGCAGGCCGCTGTAAAGAGCGGTGTGCTTATCGATCTTGGGACGGTTTGCCGCCAGGAAGCTCTTGGGTGCAAAGCCGCAGGCAGCGCAGATGACACCGTCCTCCAGGAAGGCCAAAACATCACCGTAGGTGGTGGTTTCCTTTGCGATGCCATCCAGAATCATCTGGGACATCAGCAGGTAAATATCACCCTCGCAGGATACGGGCATACCTGCGCCCAGCAAAGACAGCGCCACGCAGGGAGTAAAGCCCCAGTCGATGGACATCTCATACTGGCACTTGGCAGTGAGAGAATCCAGCTGATGCTCCTTCACCAGCTGCTTTAACCGCAGATACACAGCCGCGTTCCGATCCAGCAGCTCCTCGGAAATAGAGCCTGCCACATCCCACTGTTCCTTCAGCGCCTGCTTTTCCGCGGCAATGTCCGCCTCGGTCGCCTCATTCAAATGGGCAATGAGCGAATACTGGTCGATATGGACGATCTCGGTGCCGAAGGTCTTCTTCACCTTCACATGGTCACCAAGACCGGTGTACATACCCATGGACACATAGCCCAGCATGCCGAGGCGGGCGTCCTTCAGCTTGCGGACTGTGGAGGCGGCTGCCAGGAAGGAGGTGATCTTCCTGCCCAAAGCTTCATCGCCGGGATTGCCCACCACAAAGCGGAACTTATACTCAAATTCCTCGAATGTCTCCCGCATCACACCGGCAGAAGCGATACAGCCGAAGGAGATGGTAGCCTTTTCCTTGGGATCAAAATAGTTATCGTGAGACCACAGGAGCATAGGTGTCTGCTCCAGACCTGCTGCGGACAGTACTTTCAAAGCATTGGGAGCCTCGATCCAGGAAGCGATCAGCACGATGACCGCATCCCACACATCGGACTTTGCCACTTGGATGGCCTTGTCGCAATCTGCCAGGACGATCACATTGGGCGCTGCCACCAGATCCACGCCCAGATCTTTCAGCCAGGCCTCGCTCTTCGCGATATGCTCTGCCAGCTGCACCTGGGGATAACCGGGATAACCGAAGGGAAGAAATAGAGTTGCCATAGGTACCTCCTTGCATGTTCACATAGTTTTGATATTCTCATTATATCGGGATTTCCCCCATTACACAAGCCTCTTTTCGCCCATTATCCACAAAAGTTGAGGGATTTCTCCATGGCATTTTGTAAATTTCGGTTGCAATTTATCCCATATTATGGTACGATACTCGAAACTGAGCACTTTTACAAACCCGTGGAAAGGCGGTTATTTATGCGCTACATTCTGACTTTTGATATTGGTACAACCGCTGTAAAAACCTGCGTGTTTGACGAGCGTCTGCGCTGCGTTTCCAGCGCCAACGAGGAATACACCCTCCTGACCGGCGCCGGCAACACCGTAGAGCTGGAGCCGGAAACCTATATCACCGCCTGCCGCAACGGTGTCCGGGCCACCGCGGAAAAAGAAGGCCTTCTCTCCCGTGTGGCTGCCATTTGCATCACCACCCAGGGCGAGACTCTGATCCCCATTGATAAGGAAGGCAATCCTCTGCGCAATGCCATCGTCTGGCTGGACAGCCGGGCCGCGGAAGAAGCCGCTTTCATTCAGAAGCTGCCCTTTGCCAAGGATCTCTTCCAAACCACCGGTGTTCCCACCATGGAAGCTACCGCGCCTCTGGCAAAGCTTCTTTGGATCAAGAACCACCAGCCGGAAGTCTACGAAAAGACCTATAAATTCCTGCTGCTGGAAGACTATATCATCTACCGGCTCACCGGCGCCATCGCTACGGAAAAAGTGCTGATGGGCACCACCGGTTATTACGATATCCGCAAGCAGTGCCTCTACCGGGATGCTTTGGAGCAGACCGGCATTGACGAAGCTAAGATCCCCGAAATTTTCGACAGCGGCACCATTGTTGCCAAGGTTAACGAAGTGGCCTCCATCCACACCGGACTTCCCGCAGGTATCCCCGTGGTGGCCGGCGCTATGGATCAGGTGGCTGCTGCCATCGGCGGCGGCAATATCCACGAAGGCATCCTCACTGAGACCACCGGCACCTGCATGTCCATCATGACCTCTGCCGACGAGCGCTGCTTCGGTTTGGGCGGAAATGTGGCTGTCTATCCCCATGTGCTGCCTGGAAAATACTATATCATCCCCTTCTGCATGACCGCCGGTGTGGTGCTCAAGTGGTTCAAGGACGAATTCTGCACCGAAGAAACCCAGCAGGCAAAGGCATTGGGCCGCAGCGCTTACACAGGTCTGGACGACCTGGCTGCCACTTGCCCTCCCGGTGCCGGTGGACTGCTGCTGATCCCCTACTTAAACGGCATCCTGCAGCCGGAAGTCAAGCCGGAAATGCGGGGCGTCTTCTTCGGTGTCTCCCTGGATACCAAGAAGCCCCAGTTCATCCGGGCCATCTTCGAGGGTGTGGGCTATATGCTCCGGGAAAACCTGGAACTCATCGAGAGCATGGGCATTGAAGTGGCAGAGATCCGCTCCTTCGGCGGCGGTTCCAACAGCGTGCTGTGGCAGCAGATCAAGTCTGACATCACCTGGCGCAAAATCAGCACCATGCATGAAAAAGAATGCGCCTCCCTGGGCGCTGCCATTCTGGCTTCCGTGGCCATCGGCCTGTATCCTGACCTGGAGACTGCCGCGAAGGTCAACACCATCGCCCGCAGCTGCATCCCCGATGCAGCCGCCGCAGAGCTCTACGACGGTCTGTATGCCCGTTACCTGCGGGTGCTGGAGGCCACCAAGGCGCTGTATTAATGTGTCATTACCCGCTTAGCGGTGAATGAATATAAAAATTAAAGGAGAAGAAAAATGAAACTGAACAAGATCCTGGCTCTGATCGTTGTCATCGCTCTGATGGCAGCTATGATGGTCGGCTGTGGCGCTAAGGACAAGAAGGACGGCTTCACCTTCGGTGCTACTTACTGGACCATGAACAACCCCTACTTCATCGCACTGGAAGCAGGCATCCGTGCTACCGTCGAAGCTGACGGCCACGAGCTGATTTCCTACGACCCCCAGGGTGACGTTACCACCCAGATCTCCCAGATCGAAGACCTGATCGCTCAGGACGTCGACCTGATCTTCCTGAACCCCGCTGACTGGGAAGGCGTTCGCCCCGCTCTGGAAGCTGCTGAGAAGGCTGGCATCCCCATCATCGTCGTTGACACCCCCGTTTACGACTCCGACAAGGTTCTGTCCACTGTTTGGTCCGACAACTACAAGGCTGGCCAGCTGTGCGCTGAAGACCTGATGGCTAAGGTTGACTCCGGCAACATCATCATCCTGGACCTGCCCACCGACAAGTCCGCTGCTGACCGTTACCAGGGCTTCTACGACACCATCTCCGCAAACGCTAACTTCACCATTCTGGATACCCACAACGGCGAAGGCTCCACCGAGGCTTCCATGCCCGTTATGGAAGATATGATCCAGGCTTACGGCGACGAGATCGATATCGTTTTCGCTATCAATGATCCCTCCGCTATCGGCGCTATCGCTGCTCTGGAAGCTGCAGGCATGATCGACGACGTTATGGTCTACTCCGTTGACGGCTCCCCCGACGGCAAGGCTATGATCGAGTCCGGCAAGCTGGAAGGCACCGCTGCTCAGTTCCCCGAAGAGATGGGTAAGCTGGCTGTTAAGTACGCATACGACGCACTGGCAGGTCAGACCATCGAGTCCAATGTCTTCGTTGACGTTGAAATGGTCAATGGCGAAACTCTGAAGAACTACACCATCGACGGCTGGAAGTAAGTTGTAACTTTTGTCAGCGAAGGTGGGAAACCGCCTTCGCTGACCTCTTTTTGCTTTGGCATGTGACAAACTCATTGATTCTAAAAGCGAGGTAACAAGAATGGACGAAAGAACTGTCCTGCAAATGAAGGGCGTCAAGAAGTATTTCCCTGGTGTCAAGGCCCTGGACGGTGTGGATTTTGAGCTGAACAAAGGCGAAATTCACGCTCTGCTGGGTGAAAACGGCGCAGGTAAATCCACCTTGATCAAGATCCTCACCGGCATCTATTCCATGACAGAAGGCAGCATCCACATCAAAGGTGAGGAAGTGCACATGAAGTCCGTTAAGGATGCCAGAGACAACCGTATTGCTGCCATTCACCAGGAGATTTGCCTGGTGCCCTATATCTCCGTGGCCAGAAATGTTTACCTGGGCCGGGAGCTGAAAACCAAACTGGGTCTTATGGACGATAAGACCATGGAAGAAGAAACCCAGAAGCTGCTGGATCGGCTGGGCATGGATATCGATGCGGCCAAGGAAGTCCGGCAGTACTCCATCGCACAGCAGCAGCTGATCGAGATTGCCAAGGCCCTGGCCTTGGATGCAGAGATCCTGCTGATGGACGAGCCCACCTCCTCCCTGACGGAAAAGGAAGTCACCAAGCTCTTTGAGACCATCCGCCGCCTGAAGGACAACGGCACCTCTATTATCTACATCTCCCACCGTATGGAAGAGCTCTTCGAGCTCAGCGACCGTGTCACCGTTCTCCGGGACGGTCAGTACATCGGCACCTATGTGACCAAGGACACCACCCGCGAGGAACTGGTGGCTGCCATGGTTGGCCGTCAGCTGACTGAGTTCTATGTCAAGGACTCCGTGCCTCAGGATGAAGTCTTCATGGAAGTGAAGAACCTGAGCCGTGAGGGCGTATTCCAGGATGTCTCCTTCACCCTGAAAAAGGGCGAGATCCTAGGTGTTTCCGGTATGGTGGGCGCAGGCCGCAGTGAAGTGGCCCGGGCTATCGTCGGTATTGATGCCAAGAACAGCGGCGAAGTTCTGCTGGAAGGCAAAGCGCTCAATATTCAGAAGCCCATCGATGCTATCAATGCCGGTATCGTACTGATCCCCGAAAACCGTAAGGAAGAGGGTCTGGTGCTGGAAAACTCCGTCCGTTTCAATACTACCCTGGCGGTTCTGAAGCAGTTCATCAAGGGTGTCATCTGGAACCGGAAGAAGGAAGAGAGCATCGTCGATTCCCATATCAAGTCTTTGAACATCCGTACTCCCCACCAGGAGCAGCTGATCCTGAACCTGTCCGGCGGCAACCAGCAGAAGGTTGTCATCGCCAAGTGGCTGGCTACCGAGCCTAAGGTTCTCATTATGGACGAGCCCACCCGTGGTGTTGACGTTGGCGCAAAGGCTGAAATCTACACAATTATGAATTCTCTTGCCAAGCAAGGCATTTCTATAATCATGATCTCTTCGGATCTTCCGGAGATCATCAACATGAGCGACCGCGTAATGGTTATGCGGGAAGGCAAGCTGGCCGGCATCCTGGAGAAGGACGAGATCGGTCAGGAACAGATCATGCGTTTCGCAGTCTAAGCGGAGTCTGTACTTAGAAAGGATCAAGCAATATGAAAAGACTTACCAAAAGTGTAAAGCAGTATTTCAAAGAGAATCTGGGTATTCTCATTGGCTTCTTCACCCTGTGTGTGATCGTTGCCCTGCTCAATAACCGTTTCCTGTCCCGCGGCAACATTCTGAACGTTCTGCGTCAGCTGTTCTCCAACTGTAACCTGGCTCTGGGTATGTGCCTGGTTATCATCACCGGCGGTATCGACCTGTCTGTAGGCGCTATCATGGCGCTGTCCGGTACCCTCTGCGCCGGCACCATCGCAGCCGGTCAGCTGCCCATCCCCGTAGCCATTCTCATGGGTCTGGCCATCGGCGTTCTGGTCGGTTTCATCAACGGTACCATCACCGCCAAGATGAACATCGCTCCCTTCATCGTCACCATGGCAACCCAGCAGATCTGCCGCGGCCTGGTTTATGTCTATGCCGACGGTCTGCCCATCCGCTGCGACAACCCTCCCTTCAACTTCCTGGGTAACGGCTACATCGGTGAGATCCCCATCACCATCCTCTACTCCATCTTCTTCGTCATCGTCATCTGGCTGGTTCTGAGCAAGTCCCAGCTGGGCCGCTGGATCTACGCTGTTGGCGGCAACAAGAATGCTGCCCGCTTCTCCGGCATCAATGTTGACAAGGTTCTGATGATCGTCTACTCCATCTCCGGCTTCCTGGCTGCTTTCGCAGGTATTATCTACTGCGCCCGTATGTACTCCGGCCAGCCCACTCTGGGTAACGGCGACGAGACCGACGCGATCGCAGCAGTCGTTCTGGGCGGTACCTCCTTCAGCGGCGGTATCGGCAAGATCGGCGGTGTGGTCATCGGTATCCTGATCATCGCTGTCCTCAGTAACGCTCTGAACCTGCTGGGCATCAACTCCTTCTGGCAGCTGGTTGCCAAGGGTGTTGTTATCCTGCTGGCTGTTTGCGTGGACAACATCAAGACCCACAAGCGCGTCAAGGGCTAATCTTTCCATTCCCACCCAAAACAACGCAGTATCCGGATTTTCCGGATACTGCGTTTGCACCACAAAGGAGGATCCTTTATGTTTTCAAATTCTGCCCATTCCCTGGAGGATATTTTGGGCAAGGCCTACACCGACCACCTGGTAAAGGCCGCCGTGATCATCGGTATGGATGAAGACGAGGCCATCCGGCTTGCCACCGAAAAAGTGGAATTTTGGCCGGAATCCCACCAAAAAGCCATCAAAAACCTGGCTTCCAAGTTGGGTCAGCAGGTGCTGCCCCCTCTGGAAAGTCCCGATGGTGCCGGCACTGCCTCCTTCAATAAGGTCACCAAGAAAGGTCCCGCTCCCGTTGGCGGCATCGGCCCCTACCGTATCGGCGAGGACGGCCGGGTGTATATGGCCTCCAAGGCTGAGCATTACCATATTCCCCTGGGTCACCGTTTCCCCGGCTACCAGCTTCTGCAGAACGCAAGACAGCTGGGCATGCTCAATGCAACCCACAATAATTCCCGCGGCTACATCACCCGCATGACCGAGCGCAGACTCATTGCCGCCGCCAACGGCCTTGCTATGGATGATCCCCGCCTGGATGCCATCATCGCCGGTGAAGACCCCAATGCTCTGTGCCGCGTGCTGAATATCAATACCGGCTCTTTGGCAGTGGAAGCAGGCATCAAGATGATGCTGGCACGGTTCTACAAGCAGGAGCCTGCCTCCCCCACCCCCAAATATACCGGTAAA
Source organism: Oscillospiraceae bacterium (assembly GCA_017381835.1). The sequence continues at coordinate 22,566 of JAFOBK010000106.1, forward strand.
ACGCCGGTATTCCTGGTGATGCAGGACTACAACGAAGGCCCTGAGGCCGGTTACCACGGCACCACCCTCACCGCCCACACCTTCCGTGGTCTGTGGCCGGATCTGAAGCAGAAGCTGGAAGCGGGCGGTATTTACAAGATCGTCCCCGTGGCCATCAATGACCTGGAAGACCTCCGGAAGAAGCTGGAAATCTACAATTCCGGCGACTTTAAGACCGCAGGCTTCCTCCATGAGATCGTGCTGATGAACTACGGCGCCATCGCCCTGGAGAAGGAATACCTGCAGAAGGCCCATGCCCTTTGCAGAGCGTATGACACCCTGTGTCTGGTGGACGAGATTCAGTCCTGCGCCTGGTATCCGGAGCAGATGCTCTTCCGCCGCTACGGCCTGCAGCCTGACTTCGTTGTGGTGGGCAAGGGTTTCCCCGGCGGCGAAAACTCCGGCTCCAAGATCCTTTGCAAGGCAGAGGCGGACAATTTGGTGCTCTTCGGCGCTCTGATCACCAACGGCCAGGAGGAGCTGACGAACCTGAGCTACCTGACCACCATGCAGTTCATCGCCGACCAGGCAGAGGAGCTGACCCGGCTTCAGATGCGCTGGGATACCATCGGCCAGACCCTTGCCAAGGACTATCCCGATGTGCTCACCGGTGCGGAAGGTTTGGGTTATCTGGCATCCCTGCAGTTTGCCGATGCCCAGCAGGCAGGCGTATTTGCTAAGAAGCTCACCGGCCGCTGCATTGACACCAGCGCCCAGCTCTACAAGGCCAACTGCCCTCCCGCAGCCCTCTTCAAGCTGCCCATCATCATGCAGGATGCAGACATTGACATTCTGGAAGCAAACATCCGGGAAGTGCTGCAGGAAATGAAAGAAACAGTATAATCAAAGGGAACGGCCTACAGGTCGTTCCCTTTTTCTCTTCTCCATGTAGGGGAGGATCTTGATCCTCCCGTGCAAAAACAGCTTTGTTTTCCCAGAAACCCAATGTAAAAATGCAGCCCGGTCTCAAAAACCACGTCATTGCGAACCACTGCGCACACTGGTGTGGCAATCCGTATCATTAAACACCACTCCCATGGGAAGTACTCCTAAAAAGAAAACGGATTCCCACGGTCGCGTTGCTCCCTCGGAATGACGTGGGAAATTGAAAATCCGCAGGGATTTCGCACCATCTTTCTTCCGGGAGGGTCAAGACCCTCCCCTACATATTCTAAACAACACGCAAAAGGGAACAGCCGTTTGGCTGTTCCCTTTCTTTTATGGAAAATTTACTTCTTCAGAGCCTTGCGCAGCACGGGTACGATCAGCAGAGCCACAGCGCCGCCGATGAGAGCGGTGAACAGCTGGGGCAGGCTAAAGGTTTTGGGCAGAGCCTGCAGCATGGGGGGCTTCAGAGTGCCGGCAGCCAGCAGACCTTCGGACAGCACACCGCAAATCAGGCCAACCACGATGGCATACAGAGCGGCAAACTTAGCAGCGGCAGCCACCAGCCAGGCAGCGACCTTGCGTACGATGTGATTGCTCTTGCCGGCGATCACGAACAGCAGCACCACATACACAGCATTGCCCACCATGATAGCGGGAACGGTGAGGATCTGAGGTGCGATGCCCAGCAGGAATGCCAGGATGGGGGAGATCAGCGCCACAGTCAGGCCGCAAGCCAGGCCGCCAACCAGCACGGAGATGGCCAGGATGGCATTGACGCAGGAGCCGGTGACCAGCTGGCCGAAGCCCTTGGTCAGAGCCTGCAGGGAAACCAGCAGTGCCAGCATAATGGCAGTTTCGGTGATCCAACGGAGTTTCTTATTCATAGATTTTTCCTTCTTTCCTTTTCTTTCCCAACAAAAAATGCCGCCACCAAAAAGGTGCGGCAACGGCATAGCAACCCCGTCAGAAACGGAGAGAAAAACCATATCAGCACCTTTCACGCAGAGTACACAGCCTCTTAATGTCAGGATCTTTATGGGTCTATCATAGTCCCTGGGTTCTTTTCTGTCAAGGATTTTTTCAGGGAACGGAAATCCGTTCCCTGATTCTTTTTTATTCTTCCAACCCAAACAGCCGGCATCCAGTGCCATAAAACACCTGGGAGATCTCCTCTTTGGTAAGATCCAGCATGAGGCTGGCCTGATAGAACGCAAACAGCGCTTCCAGCACCGTCTTGCAGGAGGGGAATACCACCTCTTCGGGAATCTCGTGCTTATACAGCCACTGGAAGGAAGCGCCGGTGTTCACAGGCTTGCCATGGGCGCGGTCGATAAAATAGTCGGTGCCCCACATCACATGGTCGCATCCCGCCACGCGGATCAGCTGGCACATGGTAGCCGGGTCGCAAATAGCCGCCATATCGTAGTAAAGGTTCGGAATCCCCTTCATCTTCTCCACGGCTTCGATCAGCGTCCAGGAGGCAAAGCCTCTGGCGCAGTGGGCCAGGATCAGCTTGGCATTCGGATACTTGGCGCACATTTCCTTAAAATAGGCCATGTTCTTTTCGTCGCTGAGGGCATCGGGCCGCACCATATGGATGGTGATGGACATACCTCTTGCGTCTGCTACCTGCCAGGCGCTTTCCGGCAAATACTGCCAAACCTCCGCCAGCCAGGTGGGGCCGTCGGTCTTTGCGCTCTGATGGTAGCACTTGAAGCCCCGGATCTGGGGATTGGTGAGCATTGCTTCAATGTCTTTCACGGTATCCTCGGGCATCACATACACGGCACCCACGCAATCCGGCGCCTTGTAAAGCTCCTGGTTCATCCAATCGTTCATTTCCTTCCGCAGATCGGGGCGGTCGTTAAAAAGAACGGAGGGTGTGGGCAGGATCAGACCCCGGAACTTCCGGTCGCCGTACAGTTCCTTCTGATCTTTCAGCAGGCGCTCCATATCTGCCGTGCCAAAGCCCTGGAACATATTGTTGCCCTGGGGCATGTATTCTACTTTATGCAGATGGGCATGGGCATCAAAAACCTTCTCTGGAATAAAGGACTGAAGCCGCTCCAGCAGCGCCCGATCCGCATCGGTCCAGCCGAAGGTATACTGGAAATCGTAGACCCGCTCATCGCAAAAAGAAGCCGCATAGGGGCTTTTTGCTTTTTCAGCCATGGTTTATTCCTCCAATCCCAGCAGACGGATGGCATTATTGTAGAAAATATCCTGAATCTGCGCCTTGCTCAGATCCAGCATGATGCTTGCCTGATAGAAGGCAAAGAGAGATTCCAGGCACACCAGGCTCATGGGCATCTGGATCTTGTCCTTGGGAAGGTCATAATCATAGACCCAGGTGAAGGTCTCGCCGCAGGAGAAGGCTCTACCTCTGACCCGGTCGATGCAGTAGTCACTGCCCCACATAACCTTGTCATGGCCCGCCTGACGGATCACCTCATACATGGTGGCAGGCTCGGAGATGGCCGCCATATCGTAATAGATGTTGGGAATGCCTTTCAGCTGGCGGACAGTTTCAATGGTGGTCCAGGAGGCAAAACCTCTGGCGCAGTGGGCCAGGATCAGCTTGGCATTGGGGTACTGGGCGGTCTTTTCCTTGATATAGCGCAGATTCTCGGGATCCGCCAAAGACAGCTCCTTCACCATATGCAGGGTGATCACAAATCCCCGCTCGTTGGCGATCTCCCAGGCAACCTCCGGCAAATACTCCCCGATGTCGGCCTTGAAGGTGGGGCCGTCGGTCTGGGCGGTGATATGGTAGCACTTAAAGCCCTTGATCCGGTCACTTACCAGCAAAGACTCAATATGCTCTCTGGTATCGCCGGGTTTTACATACACCTCACCCACGCAGCTGGGTACGGTCTCCAGCTGCTGCAGGAACCACCGGTTCACCTGATCCGGAATGCCGGAGGTCTTAAAATTCATGGTGGGGAAAGGAATCAGCATACCCCGCACCAGCCGGTCGCCGTAAAGCTCCTTCTGCTCCCGGAGGAAATCCAGGGCGGTGGCTGTGCCGTGACGGACGGTCAAGCTATCGGGATTATTCTCAATGTGGGCAACATTATGGATATGGGCATGCATATCAAACACTTTTTCCGGAATAAAGTCCTGCAGACGGGCAAGCAAGGCCTTATCCTCCTGGGTAAACACAAAATCAGACATGTGGTAATCTCCCTTCCTAAGAGTTTTCTTTCTGTAAAGATAGCACAAAGGCAGCCCCCACGCAATAGGCTTTTCTGCCATTTCCAACAGAAAAGCCCGCAGAAAAAATTGCATCTTCTTCCCATCTGTGATATGCTATAAAAAATCATAACCCGTATTCAGAGGAGGACATCCTTATGAATCATAATGCCCTTATGGAGCTTGTTTCTACCCTTGCTTCCCGCCTGGCCGCCTCCGGTGCTGAGACCTACCGGGTGGAGGAAAGTGTACGGCGCATCTGCTCTGCCTATGGTTTGGATTCCCGTGTCTATGCCATCCCCCACACCCTTCTCATCACCATCATGATCCCCGGAGAGCGACCCTTGACCCAGTTGTGCCGAATGGATCACCTGGGAACTGACCTGGAGGCTGTGGAGCAATACAGCAATCTGAGCCGCCGGATCTGTACGGAAAAACCAGACTGGGAAGAGGCGCTCCGCTGGCTGGATATCTCCCAGCAAACACAAGCCCGCTATGGCCTCCCCATGGATCTTTTAGGCCATGTGCTGGTATCTTCCGGCTTCTGTCTGTTCTTCGGCGGCAGCGGCATGGACGCCCTCTGTGCCGGTCTGTGCGGCCTGCTGTTGGGCTTCCTGACGCGGTTTTTGGGTAAGACCAATGCCTTCTTCCAAAAGATCATTTCTGCCTTTCTGATGGCGCTGCTGGCCTATGGCTGCAGCGCGCTGGGACTGACGGATAATGTGGATACCAGCGTTATCGGCGCGCTGATGCTGCTGGTGCCCGGTATTCTCTTCACCAATGCCCTGCGGGATATCACTTTCGGCGATACCAACTCCGGCATCAACCGCATCGTGGAGGTTGTGCTGATCGCGGTGGCCATCTCTCTGGGTACCGCAGCCGCCTGGAATCTGTCGGTATCCCTGTGGGGCGCTGCGGTAAACACCCCGGTGCTGCAATACGGCCCGGTGCTGCAGTGTGTATTTGCCATCATTGCCAGCTATGGCTTTGTGGTGATTTTTAATATCCACGGATTTGGCAGTTTCCTCTGCGCCCTGGGCGGCGGCATTACCTGGGCCGCTTTCTGCGTGGTGCAGGCTCTGGGCGGTCAGGATCTGATGTGCTTTTTCCTGGCAACGGTAGTGGCAGCTGTCTTTGCCGAGGTCATGGCCCGCATCCGGAAGTACCCGGCCATCTCCTATCTGATCTCCTGCCTGCTGCCCCTGATTCCCGGCTCCGGCATCTACTATGCCGCCCAGCAGGCCATGCAGGGCAATTCCGCAGGTTTTGTTTCCTATGCCGGCCGCACCCTGGCCATTGCCGGTGTGATGGCAGTTGGCATTCTGCTGGTGGTCACCACCACCAAAGTCCTCACCGGCCGCCGCAAGCCCGGTTTTTCCATCCACAAATAATAGAGGGGAAATACTTATGGATCCAATGCTCAATCAAATTCTTGCCCGGTTCCAACTGGTGGGCGCGCCCATCTCCTGTGAGCGTTACGGCTTCGGCCATATCAATGTGACCTACCTGGTGGTCACCGACCGGGGCCTGCGCTATATTCTGCAGAAGATCAATGACCATGTATTCCCCCATGTAGATGAGCTGCAGCACAATATTGCCGCCGTGACCGCCTATCTGCGGAAACAGACCGACGAAAAGTACGGCGTACTGACCCTGATTCCCACCCTCACCGGCGAAACCTATTACCATACCGAAGAAACCGGCTACTGGCGGGTCTATGACTTTATCGAGGGCAGCATCTGCCTCCAGGCGCCGGAGACCCCTGAGGATTTCTACCAGAGCGCCATCGCGTTCGGCACTTTCCAGCAGCAGCTGAAGGACTTCCCTGCCCACACCCTTTATGAGACCATTAAAAACTTCCACAACACTCCGGACCGCTACCGGATCTTCAAGGAAGTGCTGGCAAAGGACCCCCTGGGCAGAGCTAAGGAAGTGGAAGAAGAGATCGCCTTCGCCCTGGCCCATGAAGAAGTGGGCGGCACCCTTTACCGGATGCTCCAGGCGGGAGAACTGCCTCTGCGGGTCACCCATAATGACACCAAGCTCAACAACGTAATGCTCCGGGAGGACACCCGCACTCCCCTTTGCGTCATTGACCTGGATACCACCATGCCCGGCCTCAG
>JAFOBK010000107.1 GCA_017381835.1 Oscillospiraceae bacterium
AATCGTATAATTCATTATAGCACAGTCAAATACTTCCATCAATCAGCGAAGATACACAAAATAGGCCGGTTATTATAGATAATCTGCCCAAAAGTTATCCGGTGTATCGCACTTTATTATCAATTTATCCATCACTTATTATGCTATAGGCATGCAAGGATTTGTGCAGACTCATTGAATCCATTTGTAAATATAATCGTCAACAAAACCCACCTTCTTTTTCAAGAAGGTTGACTGATTATTCATTACAAATCTTTTCCACTCTTTCCGCCAGTTAACATTCATACTCATTTTGACTTTGGCTAAACTATGGCTACGGAAAGAAAAAAGACGTTTTCCAGCGGAAAGCGACTTTATCTTTCCCGGAAAACGTCAAAAGGAGAGTACGAATATGAGCTCTAAGAACAACAACCAGCTGAACATTCCCCAGGCACGCGAGGCCATGGACAAGTTCAAGATGCAGGCAGCTTCCGAGGTCGGTGTCAACCTGACCAACGGCTACAACGGTCACCTGACCTCCCGCGAGGCAGGCTCCGTCGGCGGCCAGATGGTCAAGAACGTTTGTCCCGGACGAACTAAAAATTTCGAGAGAATCAGTCGGATTTCCATAGGATATGTACAGGTGATACAGTACATAGCTGCCATTACCATGTAAAAACAAACACCAGGCTGCGCATCTGTGCAGCCTGGTACTTATCCTTAGATCGATATCATTTTTCTGCAATCTCCTGATACAAGTGTTCATAATAGGAGAAGTCTGTAAAATCAAACTTGGGAGCGGATTGCATCTCCGGCTCCACAGGTTCCAGCTTCATATCCATCAGCGCAACAAACTCATGGTACAGGATCGCGTCGTCAATCTTAAAACCTGTTCGTACTCTTCTTCCGTCAGAAGATCACCCAAATACTTCTTCCAGATTGCTTCCTGGAGCGGTTTCTCGATTTCCAGATATTTCGGAATTTCCTGTTTAACCGGGCGGGTTACATCTGACAGGTACGCTTCGCTGGCATCATGCAGCAAACAGGCCAGCTTCACCCTGCGGGAATATCCACGTATCTTGGCATCTTCCATGCAGTTAACTGAGTGCTGTGCTACGGAATAGAAATTGCGAAAATGTCCATTTGCTCTGCACAGCAAGCTCAGTGCATGGGAAATGTCTCCAAGTTTGATCAGGTCCGGATCCGGATTCAGCGGATCAAACATGATACCTGTGTAAGTTCTGATGCAGCTCATGGTGTTCCCCTTTTAATATAGCACACGCAGCCACTTCGTTTGATCAACAGTGACAGACTTATGTTTGTCAATATACTCGATGATCATCTGAGAAATCTCCGTAGGCTGATCCTTCACCAGCTCACATTCCGCATAGAAGAGATATCCGCCGGTGCCGGTGGCACGGTAGTCATTCATACAAAGGGTCAACACACGGTCTTCCTCCAGTTCTTTGCCCTGATACAGCATGGAGACAACCCGGTCGCCAAGAGGTCTGCGGATATCCATAGTCACTTCCATGCCAGACAGATAATCGTAATTATAATGCATCACAATAGGCTGCAGAAAACTCCGGCCCACCTGCAGTTGACCATTTTCATCCAGTTCAAAATATTCCGCACAGCGTTCCAATGCAGCTTTCAGGACCCGTCGGTTCACCCGGAGGGTTTTCAGGGTATTGGGGAACACATAGGTGGCAACTACGTCCCGGATGGTAACCTTTTTGTTAAAGCCTTTAACCACATTGGCCAGACTGGAAACAGACAGATCTGCCCCGGAGGCAGCAAGCTGAACCTGATTAAAGAAGTTAGCAATCACAGAACCCTTTTCTGCCATTTCCATATGGCCGCCGGGAGCCAAAGGAATGTCCAGCTCACCCAGGGGCTGATCCAGGAATACCGCATTTTCCTCGTCCAAGGGTGCCAGGAAGGCTACCAATTCTTCCTCCGGTTCGCCGGGTGTAATCAGCTGAGATTGAGCAGTAACCGATCCATCATCTGAGACACTTACATCCACTCGGACGCACTGCTTGCCCCGGTCCGGAGACTGGCAGGCGTGGGTGCCAAACAGATTTAGATTTACCTTAGGCTGATGCTGATGTCCCGTCAGCAGAATGTCAAAATCCAGCTCTTTACAAATCCGGTAGGCCTGGTTTTCTCCGGTGGCAGAGAGCAGTTCCCCGGTTTGCAGATCACTTTCAAAACCGCCGTGATAGATACAAACTGTCAGATCTACCTCGGCCTCTTTCAGGTCATCCAAGGCTGCAGCAGCGGCAGGAAAGGCTTCTTTGACTGTGATGCCCCTTAAGTTTTCCGGTTTTTCCCAGAGATTGACAAAATGGGTAACAACACCCGTAATGCCAATGCGCAGTCCATTTTGCAGTTTGACGATGGCTGTTCTTTCCACACCGGCAACGCCTTCCACATTGGCGCTGATCACCCGGGCATCCAGATTGTGGATATAGGTTTCCAGCGTCTCTTTGCCGAAGTTAAAATCGTGGTTGCCTATGGTCACAAAATCATATCCCGCCAGATTCATGGCACGGGCAGAGACCTTCGCTCCTTCGATCGAATCCCGGTTCAGCCAATATACCAGAGGGCTTCCCTGAAGGGTATCGCCGCCATCCAGAATCAGGGTATTGCCGTCATCCGGAAAGGTGGATGCACATCGGGATAATCCTGTGGTACCAGGTACACCCTGGGCATAATCCATATCAGAAAAATAACCGTGAATATCGCTTGTAAAACAGATTGTAAGATTACGGTTCATAGAAATACTCCTTTGAAAAAGGCTCCTGCGTACAGTACGCGGGAGCCTTTGCTTGTGGAAAATTTATTCGCCGTGGGCGAGCTTTCTGCGGATTCTGGTGGAGAAGAACTCAATCACCAGTGCCAGAACCATCATGCCCCAGACGAAGGA
>JAFOBK010000003.1 GCA_017381835.1 Oscillospiraceae bacterium
GGCACTTGGACTCCAGGCACAGGATACCGTTACCCTGGATGCCCAGATTGAACAGGCCTTCGCCACCAGCCACTGCAGAAGAGAAATTAGACCGGGCAACAGCCTTATGCTTCAGCTTGGACTCGCAGGCCAGGAACAGGCCATCATCCAGAACAATGGAACCGCCCCAATCAGCGGTATCGATCAGCAGGATGTGCTTGTAGGTAGGCTCCAAAACCAGCGTGCCATTGCCGGTATACTCGGGCTTGATGGCAGATTCACCGGTGACACTGCCGCGCAGGGCCTTGCCGAACAGATCGCCGACGCCCTTGACGCCGGTAGTCGCATTCACATCGCCCACGGTCCACTGCATGGCGCCTGCCTGCAGGGTAATGTTAGACTTGGCCACATCACAGATAACCTGGCGCTTACGTACATTCATTTCATTGCAGTAGTAAGCGATCATAGCCTCGCCGGGCATAACGCTCAGATCGCGTTTATATTCCACCACTGTGAAGGGACCGAGTTCGTTGATGATCTTGATATCATCGTTGTCAGTAAAGTTTTTGATCTTGTACATGGTTAATTACCACCTTTCAAAGTATGGGTTCTGCGCGTTCTGTATCAGATGCTTGCAGATATTATAACATAGAATCACAATGCTTTTCATTACAGGATTGTAAACATAGCATTGATCACTTATTTTCAGATGACGCCAGATTGGCAAGAGCCTCTGCAAAAGTGACAGCATCATCCAGCTCCTCGAAAAGGGTCTGGGCATCCACAAAGAGGTCTTCTTTGCTTTTGATGATTCGAACAAGGTTGCGACACTCCGTTACGCTTGTAACCTCTTCACCATTTAAGGTAAGTACCTGGGTGCGATGAACATGAGCAAATTTCAGATTGCTCAAGAGCCACAACTCAGATTCCGAATCAATACGGATACGATCATTCGTTACCGTCTCGCAATCAACCGCACAAATTAACACGGCTTTCTGGGGAAACAGTTCATCCCCATGGTAACTGCCTTCGTCCTTCGGACCCGTGGAAACGAGGAAAGACTTAACTTTATGTGCCTCCCTCTTATACTTCCTTGCCAGCACCTCCGGAGCAAGAGCAGAGACAACCGCGGGAACTGTATCAAAGTCCCCTCCAATAATATCTACATCAACAATGTCATACAGACAGAACGACCAGGTCAGCGCCTTCTTAACTTCCTTTATACTAAACATAGTTCGTAGTTCCTTTCAAATTAATATTTTATTAGTTTAGCAACAATGTCTTCTTGCCTTACATAGGGATCCTTCCAATAGCGAGAGTCAACTGAATTGTCTGAGTTATCGCCCAATACGAAATAGCACCCTTCCGGTACAGACAAAATCGGATCATTCCATGCCGGAATGGCAACCGTCTTCATATATGCCAGATCCCGTCGGTCAATTTCATCACCCGGGCACCCGGCGATGCGCTTTACCAGCAGCTGGCCATCGTGATGAAAAACGATGATATCGCCGGTTTCTAACTTGCTTGTATTTCGGATTCCAAAGATATAGCTTCCTGCCTTCAATGTTGGCTCCATAGATGCGGTAGGTACATAGCCTACAAAGAAAACCGCCTTCATCAAAATAAATACGAAAAGGGTCAGAGATATGGGTACTACCCAACCTCTGACCCTCTTTTTCAAATGAGTCACTGATTCACCTCCATATATTCTTTGAACTCCGGCTGCTCAAGCAGAAACCGGCGCCCTTTTGTCATCCAAAGCCTTACAGTACCAGGTTTCGCACCCACAAGGCCGGCAATTTCAGAACTGGTATAGCCTTCGCTGCTCAGTTCCAGGCAAAGGATACCTTTGGCTGTAGTTCCGGATGCCCGGGCACGGAGCTGATCCATCAGGATCTGCAGCTCACAGGAAAGAAAGAGTTCAAGGGGCTCATTTTCTTTGACTGCACGATAGATATCGCCGGCTTCTCTGAGCTGCTCCCGTTTGCTGATACGGGTGGCTTTGATCAAAGCATCACAAATCTCATTCCAAATGAGTCTGTAGGCATAGGTAGAGAAACACCCACCCTTATCAGTCGCTGCAGCCTTGCAAAGACCGATAGCGCCGATCTGCCGCAGATCTTCAAACGAAAAACAGCTATCCTGATTCAGGTCATGGACCTTGTCCTGGATGACTTTCACAACAAGGCCCATGTTCTCTTCAACCACACGCTGCTGCTCCGGAGTTAATCTCATTTCTGTATCCTCCTACGTGATTCATCAGGTAGTACCCTTTTCTTTGACGCCTGGTACCTCCCAGAAGCTTCTTGCTTTCTTCGATTACCAGCTCGCAATAATATTCGCCCATCATACCGATATGGGTTTTGGACATGGGCAGTCCGATCATCTGAGACAACCACTCATAGGCCTCACGCTTACTCATGATGCCTCTTTCGTAAAGCTGGTTAAAGTAACGGTGCGCCTCCGTTCGAAGAGCACGCAGACGACCATTGGCCAGTGTGCCAATGGGTTCCATGGATCCGGGACGAACTCTTACATATGTATCGCAGCGGGGATAGTTCTTGCAGACATACAGCATGGTACCGTCACGATTATCATGATAGATGCCATCTGCACTGCGCAGTTCCGTACGGCCACCGCAGTAGGGACAATACATGATGTCCTTAGCAAGTCCCTTTCTGTTCTTTTTTTGTTTCATCAAAAATAACCTCCAGACAAATAAAAAAAGCCGGAAGGTTGCCTGTACCGCAGCACACTGGTCATGACACAGTGTATCTGTGGAAAGCAACCTTCCGGCTAGTATTCAGTTGAACTTGCACCATGTTGGATCGCTCATCGCTGACATCCGCACCGATTTCCGCGCACCTCCTGGTGGCGTCTGACGTCGGGAGCTCTTCCGGCGTACCGATGACCTTGGTGCAAGCCCTTGCCTTGGTTATATACTAGCACGGCCTCCATCTTTTGTCAATAACTATTGGTTATGGTTAGACTATAATTTACAATTTCGTAATAACCAGTCTATTATGTTTCTTCCCAGACTCATTTTGCTCAGATTTCGTCGTCATCTTCCTCAGAACCAGCGCTTTTACCGCTGCGCTTCTGATAGAAGTTGATACCGACAAGAGCGCCGATAGCCAGGATCAGGCCACCGCCAAATAGAACCAGGTGCTTAACAGGGATACCGCCCAGGGTCCTCTCCTGGGTTTCCTCAGGAAGAGATTCGGAAGGTACAGTCTCTGCTTCCTCGGTTTCAGCAGTGGGATCGGTTTCCTCGCTGGGGTCTGCAACAGGCTCAGTCACCTCTTCTGCAGGTGCGGTCTCACCAGGAATAGGGATATCAACGCTGGAATTCAGGCAGCTGAGGATATAATTCTCACTGCCGCCGATCTCCAGACGGAGCACGCCGTCTTCGCCGAC
>JAFOBK010000108.1 GCA_017381835.1 Oscillospiraceae bacterium
CAATCAGCGATTTTCAATCGTGTAGCCACTGCGCTAAGCCAGTGTTACCCAGAGTGTTTTGCACTCGCCGGGGCTTGGGGCGGGAGCTTCAACAAGCAGAAAACCATCAACCTCCTGAAAGGGAAGTTGATGGTTTTTCGTATTTGTGGGTACAAAGACATAGCTTGCCAGTATGTATTTGTATATACACAAGCATTGCTTGCAAGTACAAAAACAACGCTAATTATTCCGTAATAAGGAACGGTGCAAGCAATGCATTTGTGGACACAAAATGCAAAAACCGCTCAAATCCGCCGTAGCGGAAATGAACGGTTTCATGCTTGTTTGAGCATTGCCCCAAGCCCCATGTGAACACAATCTGTGTTCTGGGTAACGCATTCTGCGGCTACGCAATTATCAAATCGCTGGTTTGGTGTTACAAAGGAAAGCAGTAGGTTCCTGCTTCTACACTTTTCTGTTTCCCACAATGAAGCACAATTTCTGCCTCCACGGGCGTAATGATTTCCAGCATCTGACCATTGCAGGAAACCTTGATTTCGCCATTGCGGCTGCGGAAGCTTCCGGAGAAAGCACCGATGCGCTTGTCAAAGTATGGCTGAATCCGCACCTTTTCGAAACCGGGTGTGGCAGGTTTGATACCTAGGATATACTGGTAATAGAACTTACCTACGCTGCCAAAGGAATAATGGTTAAACGAAACCATATTGTCATTGGACATTTTTGTTTCATTCACCGTACCGTCTTCCCGAAGGGCATCCCATCGCTCCCAAGTGGTAGTGGCACCGGCTTTGACCTGATACATCCAGCCGCCGCAGCGTTCGTCCAGCAGCAGGTCGAAGGCCAGCTTTTCCTGACCGTTGTCCGCAAGCATGGGCAGGATATGCTCTGTGGCAAAGAAGCCGGTCTGCATACCCTCGGCTTTTAGTCTTTCCACTAACCTGGAGAAGACCTTATCCCACAGTTCCCCCTTGGGGATGACCATCTGCAGCGCCATGATATACGCGCCCTGATAGTCATCTTTCATGGTGCCGTCCTTCTTGACAAAGGCCTTGATATAAGCATCCCGGGTCTTTTCCAATTGACCGGTATAGCGCTTTACATCCTCGGACTTACCGAGATAATTTGCCGCCCAGACCATGATCCGCAGATCATTGACAATGAAGGCATTGGAAACCGGTCCGTTGTGCATGGCCATGTATTTGACATCCCGCCCCGTGGCCAGCCAGTCGCCCAGGCTGGGTGCCATCCAAAGATCCTTCTTTCCCAGCAGGCCGCCCATTTTGCGGATCTCGCATTCTACAAAGGTCTTCATGCAGTCGTAATATTCCCGGATATACCGGTCAGTTCCAAACTGCCAGTAGAGCATTTCGGGGACGATGCAGATACAATTGCCCCAACCCAGCATGGACATAAAGCCGATTCCCTGCTCTCCGGGAGGTGCCGGAACGGTGGGGGCCACATAGCCTTCCTTGTTGGCGGCTTGAGACTGGCGGATATCCTTTAAGAACTTGGCCCAGAAGGCTTCCGTATCAAAATTATACGCACCTGTCCGGGCAAAGACCTGTCCGTCGCCGGTATAACCCATGCGCTCATCCCGCTGGGGGCAGTCGGTGGGGACTTCCACATAATTGGATTTCTGGCCCCACACCTGATTGCGGTAAAGCTGGTCTACCATTGGGTTTTCGCAGGTGAAATGGCCTGTCCGCTCCATGTCGGAATAAATGGCGTAGGCGGTGATCAGTCCGTCAGCATAGTCCACGCCGGAAAGCTCTGCATACCGGAAGCCCATGTAAGTAAATCGGGGGCGATAGATGCCGCTGCCTTTGTGGTATACGATCTCTGCCTTGGCTTTACGCAGATTGGTAGTATATAGACTACCGTCCGCGTTCAGAATCTCACCGTGGCGCAGTTTCAGCGTTGCACCGTCCATTTTAGCAGGATCAATTTCAATGATGCCGGCGAAGTTCTGGCCAAAGTCCAGAATGGTCACATCGCCCCGTTTCGTAACGGATTTGACAGGCATATTCTCCCGGATGCGGACATGCATGGTACCCTCTTCAATTATTTCGGGAATATGGCCCTCAAACTTGACGGGCGGGATGATTTCCTGTTCCCTACCCTCGTGATACACTTCGCCGTCGTAGAAACCGGCGTAATCGTAGGGAGAAGCAATGGCTTTCACGGTTTCGCCGTCGGATGCATAGGTATGCACACCGTTTTCATCTTCAACAGTCAGCAGCCAGGACACAGCAGGATTTTCGCCGTAGATCTGCACCTTATTGTCGAAGGTGAACCGTCCGCAGTACCAGCCCTGTCCCAGATAGACCGTCAGCGTATCATCGCCGGTCAGCAGATCCGTCACATCATAGTTCTGGCAGTACAAATGGGTGGGATAATAGGTAAATCCCGGTGCAAACAGCACATCGCCCACTTTTTGGCCATTGATTTCTGCTTCATACAGGCCGAGGGCGGTGATCGTCAGAGTCGCTTTCTTCACATTTTGAGTGGATATTGACTGCTGAAATACTTCAACAGTACCCTCCCGGTATTCCCGGGAAACGGTGATAAAATGGTTTTTCAGTTCCATGGTTACACCCTCTCGTTCAAATATTTTGCGCTCAGCTGAAAGCTCTTCACCGGACTCTTCTCGATCCAATTCCGGTGGCTTTCCAGAATTACCGCTTCGCAGCCTGCTTCCTTTGCCTGCTCCATCAGTGCAACCAGAGGCATATTACCGGTACCCAGTTCCATAGAATCGGTTTTCAGGATGGGAGTCATGGATACTCCGCTGACTCGACTGCCCCGGTCGTTTATATGCCACAGCTTCATACGGCTGCCCAGCTTTCGCATCCAGTACAGCGGGTCTGCACCGCCCTCGGCAAACCAGTAGGAGTCAAATTCAAAATTCACATATGATGGGTCGGTTTCTTCCAGCAGGATGTCATAGGCAGTTTGCTTTGTATTTACCTTGCGGAGTTCACAGTTGTGATTGTGATACAGCAGCTCGATTCCCTGCTCCTTCAGCGCCTTACCGACCTTGTTCAGGCGCTCTGCCAGTTCCCGGACTACAGCTTCGCTGCCGTAATCGAAGCGGTACATGCCAGTGATGACGATATAGTTCGTTCCAAAGGCTTTCGCCTCCCCAGCGGCTGCCTGCACATCCCGTTCCAACGTTCCCAGATCCAGATGCAGGCTCACTACCTGCAGACCGGACTCATTCATCAGGCTGTGCCAGTCAAGATTACCGCCCTTTCCCACGGGCATGCCGGCTGCCTGGGTCAGCAGGCGCACCATCATACCCATCGGATGGATCATAAAGCCGCAGAGCTCAATACCGTCATAGCCTGCTTCTTTCATCGCCCGGAGTGTCTCCCGGGTCTGTTTTTCGTTATTCATTACGGTTCCCAGCATGAACTGCTGGACTGCTTTTTTCATAGGATCACCTTATTTCGTACGGAATATCTTGCTTTCGGTCACGCCGTTTTCATTGTAGCTGTCCACAGCGACCCAATACTGCGTTCCGGCATTGATCGTGGAAAGATCCAGTTCTGTCTTTCCGATCACCTGCCAGCTGTTATAGAGTTTATCGGGAGCGATGCCGTACCGGACATTGTAGCCCTCCGCTCCGGTGCTTTCCGTCCATTGCAAATACAGATTCAGACCATCCTTGGAACATTTGCAGAACAGCTTTTCCACCTGTGCAGGTGCGTTGCCATTGCCGCATCCAAACACACGCAAACCGCTGATGGCTGCCACACCTCCCATTGCAATTTCCATGTAGCTCAGCCGCAGATGGCGCAGCTGTTTTGGTTCCGCAAGCACAGTGAAGTCGTGGGTGTAATCTGTATTTTCATTACGGGTGTCTTTGATGGTTTCCCAGTTTTCGCCGTCGGCACTGCCTTCCAGCAGATATGCGGTCTTTTGGGGCTGTACCTGGATAATGCGGTAACCCACCTGATCTTTGTAGGCGATTTTTTTATTGATGGGAAGCGTCGGCAATTTATGGTCTGCAAAATTAACCTGTACCGCCTGAACAGTCTTCACTTCCCCCAAGTCGATCTGATACCACGGATTCTTGTCCGCAGCTTCTGCCGCCCAGCAGGTCCGGCAGTTTTCATCCACACCCAGCATAGGTTCGCAGCCTTCCTGAGAGGAGGATGCAGCAGCAGTTGCGTGATAGGAAATCAGATTCATGGCAGGGGCCATTCTATTCATATCCTCCCGCTTGCCCGCAGGCAGTGCCTGGGGATAGCAGGCAAAGTTCTGATTGCAGAAAAGATTGCCGTCCTTGTCAAAATCACAGGGAAACAGGCCGATCCTTCGCTCGAA
>JAFOBK010000109.1 GCA_017381835.1 Oscillospiraceae bacterium
GCGACTTCGTCATCGTCATCAACACCGACAAGGCTATCCTGACCGGCAAGAAGCTTGAGCAGAAGACCTACTACCGCGTTTCCGGCTGGATCGGCGGTCTGAAGGAAACCAAGGCTCGCGTTATGATGGAGAACCGCTCCGACTACGCTATGGAGCTGGCTGTTAAGGGCATGCTGCCCAAGAACACCCTGGGCCGTAACTGCATGGGCCGTCTGCACCTGTACAAGGGTGAAGAGCACAAGCACGCTGCTCAGCAGCCCGTCGCATGGACTCTGGACTAATTGGAGGTAACTGATTATGTACGAAAGCAAGAGAAAGTATTTCTACGGCACTGGCCGTCGTAAGTCCTCCGTTGCCCGCGTTCGTGTTTACGAGAACGGCACCGGCGCTATCACCATCAATGGCCGCGATATCGACGATTACTTCGGCCTGGACACCCTGAAGCTGGTTGTCCGTCAGCCCCTGGTCACTTCTGACATGCTGGGCAAGGTTGACGTTGTTGTCACTGTTGCTGGCGGCGGTGTTTCCGGTCAGGCAGGCGCTATCCGTCACGGCGTTTCCCGTGCACTGGTTACCCTGAACCCCGAGTTCCGTCCCGCTCTGAAGGCTGCTGGTTTCATGACCCGTGACCCCAGAATGAAGGAGAGAAAGAAGTACGGTCTGAAGGGCGCACGTCGTGCACCTCAGTTCTCCAAGAGATAATCTACTTCTCATCAAGAACTTCAAAAAACCCAGAAACCACTTCGGTTTCTGGGTTTTCTTTTTCCTCTCTTTCCCCTGCTTAATTTCAGTGCGCTCGCTTCGATCCAAACGCGCTCGGTATCGCTACGCAAAATACCAACTGAATCTAAATCAAATTGGGTGTCATCTGTGACACAAATTAATAAATGTGTTCCTTTACTTTTCAAAAACCGTATGATATATTTACTAAGTTAAATAAAATAAATAAGGAGAGTTCCACATGCTTGTATCTGTTCTGTTATTCGCTGTAGGCCTGGTCCTTCTAATCAAGGGCGGCGACTGGTTCGTGGATGGTGCAACCGGTATCGCAAAGCGCTTTAACCTGCCCGATATCGTTGTTGGCGCAACCGTTGTTTCCATCGGTACCACCCTTCCCGAGGTTATGGTCTCCACCACCGGTGCTTTGGCCGGTTCCGGTGCTATGGCATACGGTAACGCAATCGGTTCCATCATCTGCAACACTGCACTGATTGCTGCCATTTCCATCACTTGCAACCCCGGTCCTGTCAACGTTAAGTCCATGCGTACCCCCGCAATTTTCTTCTTCATGTCCGCTGCACTGTACTGCCTGGCAGCTTACCTGTTGGGTGAATTCCCCCGTTGGATGGGTTTTGTGATGCTGGCAATCTTTGTTGTCTACATGCTGCTGACTGTCCGTAACGGTCTGAAGAATCCTGATGCAGCTGCTGAGGAAGAAGAGGAAGAAGAGACTTCCGGTATGCCCTGGGCCGGCATTATCCTGATCGGTATTGTTGCTCTGCTGGTTGGTATCAGTGGTAACTTCTTTGAAACTACCCCCGTTTGGTTTGCTGCAGTCATGGCACTGATCGCTGTTGCTTTCCTGCTCTTTGGTTCCAAGATCTTTAAGGTAAGCGAAATCGTTCGTAAGCTGTGGATGGAACTGATCCTGCTGGTAGCCGGCGCAGGCATTATTGCTGTTGGCGCTGACCTGCTGGTTGAGCACGGTCAGGTTATTGCTCTTGGTTTGGGCGTTCCCGCAACTGTCGTTGCTCTGCTGTTTGTTGCTCTGGGTACTTCCCTGCCCGAGTTGGTTACCACCATCACCTCCCTGAAGAAGGGCCGTGCTTCCCTGGGTGTTGGTAATGTCATCGGTGCTAACGTCTTCAACCTGGTGCTGGTTTCCGGTGTTGCTGTTTCTCTGGCACCCTTCCCTGTTCCCGCTGAAAATACACTCCTGAATACCGGCCTGAATCTTTCTCTGGTATTGGATATTCCCGTTATGCTGGGCGTAATGATGCTGATGATTTTACCCGCACTGATGAAGAAGAAGCTGAGCCGTTGGCAGGGCCTGGTACTTCTCGGAATCTATGTAGCATTCTGCGTCTGCCAGTTTACTCTGTAATAATATTAAAACTGCTGAGCATTCGCTCAGCAGTTTTTTTATTTATAGATTGTCATTTTACAATATCAGGAATCTCGAGAAGTGCTTTTACCGTAAATGTTTCAGCACCGGCAACATCAAAACACGCCTTGGGCATGTACAAGATACCGGCTATACCTGCATTCTTCGCACATTCCATATCCAGCTTTCTGTCCCCCACATAATAAGTATGTTCCGGATCCAGTTGATTCGCTTTGATCAAATGCAGCAATCCTTCCGGATGCGGTTTTCTTTTAAAACCACTTTGACTGGTGATGATCTGCTTAAAAAAAGATCTCATCTGTAAATGATCCAGAACCGGAATGGTTGTCTTGCCACGATGCGTGAATACATAGTGCTCAAACCCTTTCTCCTCCAGGCATTGCAGCGCCTCATATGCTTGTTTTTCCGGTTTAATCATTTTATATTTTCCCGCGCTGATCTCCGAATAGCGGCTCTGCAGCAGTTCCTGATCAACACCGCTCTTCCGGGCAACATCCGCAAACAACACTTTAATAGAAGAGTTTATCGCGACTGAATGGATTTCCTCTTTTGCATACTGAATATTGTATTCAGATAAAGTCAAATAGATACTCTCGACAATAACATCATAAGAGTCTAAAAGTGTTCCATCCAAATCCCATATGATTGCTCTTTTCATAAACCCACCTCTTTATATGCAGATCCCCACACGCAAATGCGTGTGGGGATCAAAATTTTACTTTTTCTTCTGGGGCATCACGATTGCAACTAGGGAGCAAATCAGCAGCAGGTAAGGATAGAACAGATTCGGAATGATATCAAATGCAGAGATCTGATAACCCATCTCCGTTACAGCTGCAATAGCAACCAGGATCTGTGCACCATAGGGGATGATTCCCTGCATAATGCAGGAGAAAGTATCCAGCAGGCAAGCAGTGCGTTCGGAAGAAATCTCATAATCCTCGCTCATCTGCTTGGCAATGGGGTTTGCAATAACAATTGCTACCGTATTATTAGCCGTTGCAATGTCCATCATACCGACCAGCATGCCGATACCGATCTGGCCGCCCTTCTTACCCTTAAAGACTTTGCGAATCGCATACAGCAACGCATCAAAGCCGCCGGCCTCGCGAATCAAGCCGCACAGAGCTGCGACCAAAACAGCAACCATAGCAGTTTCAAACATACCGGCTGCACCGCTGCCCATATTAGCCAGCAGATTGTACGCAACCACTTCACCGGTAGCCATCATGATAATGCTGCCGCAGATGATGCCGCCGATCAGAACGACGAAGACATTCATACCAATGACACCGCCAACCAGAACCAGCAGATAAGGTACGATCTGCAGAAGGTTATACTCGCCAACAATCTTATCACCGGCAGTATTTGCGGACAGTACCAACACAACTACCAAGGTAATCAATGCAGCAGGCAGCGCAATCAGGAAGTTGCCCTTGAATTTTGCCTTCATGGGGCAGCCCTGGCCGTTACAAGCTGCGATGGTTGTATCGGAAATAAAGGACAGGTTGTCGCCAAACATGGCACCGCCGACGATTGTACCCACACACAGAGGCAGGTCAAAACCGCATGCAACAGCCACCTCAACAGCAATGGGGGTAATCAGCGTAATTGTACCCACGGAAGTACCCATAGCGGTAGATACAAAGCAGGCAATTACAAACAGCACGGGCATAGCAAACTTTGCAGGCACCAGGCTCAGCAGGAAGTATGCCACGCTCTGTGCGCCGCTGCGGCCAACCACACCGACAAAAGCACCGGCAACCAGGAAGATCAGCAGCATGGTGATAATGTTCTTATCACCCACACCGTGGCCCATGATTTCCAGCTTATCTTCAAAAGATACCTTACGATTCTGCAGGCATGCAACCAGGATAGCAATCAAAAAAGCAATGATAATGGGTACATTGTAAAAACCCATAGGGATCTTCATAATGTACTCAAATGTCAAGCCAAGGCCCAGATAAACAGCCAAAAAGACGGCAATCGGCAGCAATGCCCAAGGATTTCCTTTTTTCATTCTCTTTCTCTCCTTTTCTTGGAACTTTTCTTAATTTATCACAGAACAAGATGCATGTCAAGAAAATGCGCTGCCGTAAAAAAACGGCAGCGCATGAATAATTAATAAAGAGGGAACTTTTCGCAGATTGCAGCAACAGTTGCCTTCACTTCTGCCTGAGTGCTCTCAAAATCCTTAGCAGTCAATGCAACACAATGGGCAATCTGTTTCATCTCCTCTGCACCCAGACCGCGGGTGGTCACAGCAGCAGTACCAATGCGCACACCGCTGGTAATGGTGGGTTTCTGAGGATCTCCGGGGATAGCGTTCTTATTGAGGGTAATGTGGTTCAGATCGCAGCGTGCCTGCAGTTCCTTACCGGTAATGTTCATGGGACGCAAATCGGCCAGCATTAAGTGATTGTCAGTACCACCGGTAACCAGATCAAAACCTTCCTCCAGCAGAGCGTTTGCCAGAGTTTTCGCATTGGAAACGATGTTGTGAGCATAGGCCTTGAAATCATCACTCATTGCTTCTTTCAGACAAACCGCCTTTGCCGCAATTACATGCTCCAGGGGACCACCCTGAGTGCCGGGGAAAACACCGGAATTCAGCTTCTTGGCAAATTCTTCACGGGCCAGGATCAAGCCGCCGCGGGGGCCTCGGAGGGTCTTGTGGGTAGTGGTGGTAACAATATCCGCATAAGGAACCGGGTTCATGTGCGCACCACCGGCAACCAAACCGGCAATATGAGCCATATCCACCATAAAGATGGCACCAACTTCATGGGCAATGTCCGCAAAGATCTTAAAGTCAATCGCTCTGGGATATGCAGATGCGCCTGCAATGATCATCTTGGGACGGCACTGCTTTGCCATATCACGAATCTGATCATAGTCAATCAGGCCGGTGGTATGATTGACATCATAAGAAACCACATTATAGTACTTGCCGGACAGGTTTGCAGGGCTGCCGTGGGACAAATGACCGCCATTGGCCAGGCTCATACCCATCATGGTATCACCGGGCTGAAGCAATGCCACCTGCACAGCCATATTTGCCTGGGCACCGGAATGAGGCTGCACATTGGCAAATTCTGCGCCGAACAAGTCCTTTGCACGCTGGATGCAAAGACTTTCCAGCTCGTCAACGCAGTGACAGCCGCCATAGTAACGCTTACCGGGCAGACCTTCTGCATATTTATTGGTCAGGACAGAGCCCATTGCGGCAATGACCGCAGGAGAAGCAAAGTTCTCAGAAGCAATCAGTTCCAGTCCATCCTGCTGACGTACAAATTCATTTTGCATCATACCGGCTACTTCGGGGTCAAACTGCGCCACGAAGCCGATAGAGTCCAGGGTTTTACCGTGCATACATATATTACCTCATTTCATAATCTTCCAAATAAAAAAGGACAATCCCATAGGACTGCCCGGAAAATGCACATAGCTAATCTATTCGCATCTCCGTCCATTTGCCTGAGAGATTCGGCTTTCACCTTGCACCTTCGGCACACAACTGAATGTGTTCTCCAGAGAGTCCTCCGCTTCCGGTTCTTGTCATACCCGGAAGTATCATCGGGTTATTTGGTTGTTAGGAAATAGTATACACAAGATTTGAAAAATGTCAAGTTCGAACGCAAAAAGGAAGCGGCACGAATCGTGCCGCTTCCGGGAAATTCATTACATGGTGATCAGGCAGAAGCGCAGGACGAAGAGGATTGCGATAACAGTAACCGCGATATCTCTCTTGGTGTACTTGCCGGTCAGCAGGGTGATCAGGGTGTAAGCGATGCAGCCGATACCAATACCATTGGAGATGGAGTAGGTCAGGGGCATCATGATCAGAGCCAGGAATGCAGGAACAGAAGAACGAACATCGTTCATATCAACCTTTGCAAAACCCTTCAGCATCAGAACACCAACCCAAATCAGAGCGGGAGCAGTTGCGCAAGAAGGAACCAGCTTAGCCAGAGGAGTCAGGATCAGGCACAGCAGGAAGCAAGCTGCGGTAACAATGCTTGCCAGACCGGTACGGCCGCCAGCGCCAACGCCTGCAGCAGACTCAACGAAGGTGGTGCAGGTGGAAGTACCCAGGATAGCGCCAACAGTGGTACCGATGGAGTCGCATGCCATGCACTTGTCAACATCGATGGGGTCGCCGTTCTCATCCAGCAGATTAGCCTGAGAAGCAGCGCCGTACAGAGTGCCGATGGTATCAAACATATCAACCAGGCAGAAGGTGACGATCAGCATAACTGCAGAGATCACGCCGCCAATAGCAGGACCGGTGAATGCATTGACCCAGGAAGAAGCCTTAAATACGCCAGTGATACCGATTTCGCCAAAGTCTCTGAATGCCTGGCCAACAGAGCTCATATCAAAGGAAGGAACAGTACCGGTAACGATGTAATAAACAACGGTAATAGCAACAATGCTGATCAGCACGGAGCCCTTAACCTTGTACTTCTCCAGAACAGCGATCACAATCAGACCTGCCAGTGCCAGCAGAGCAGGCAGAGAAGCAGTCATGAATTCGCCGTTTGCAATAGCGCCGTGGAAGTCATTGAACTGAACCAGGGTGTACTGGTTAGCCTGGATGATACCCACATTCTGGAAACCGATGAAAGCGATGAACAGGCCGATGCCGGCAGGAATTGCCTTCTTCAGGCACTCGGGCAGAGCCTTTGCAACCTTGGAGCGCAAACCGGTCAGAGAGAAGACCAGGAAGACAATACCGGACACCAGAATGATGACCAGGCCTGCCTGATAACCTTCAATCAGATCGCCGCCAGTAATCAGAGCGGGCAGAATGAAGCTGACAAAGAAGAAAGAGTTCAGGCCCATACCGCAAGCCTGTGCAAAGGGCATCTTTGCATAAAGAGCCATCAGCAGAGTGCCGATGATTGCAACCAAAATGGAAGCAAGATAAACCGCATTCCAGATCTGACCCAGGGGGCCTTCAGTAGAAAAGCTGGTGATCTGGTTGGGGTTGGTAATGACAATGTATGCCATTGCGAAGAAAGTTGTCAGGCCAGCGATAATTTCTGTTCTGACATTGGAACCACGTTCGGAAATTTTGAAGAACTTATCCATTTACATTCCTCTCCTATCTAAATGTTTGATAATGTATTGAACAAAATCATATCTATAATACTGAATTATTCGATGAAAATCAAGTAGATATCTGCTTGTTATTCATAATATGTTCATATGAATCAAACCGGCAGGCCAAAAGGCCTGCCGGTTCATCAAATTTCCTTAGGAATATTCTTCATAGTGAGGCTGATGCGCTTACGCTTTTCATCTACTTCCAAAACCGCCACTTTCACCACATCGCCAACTTTTACAACTTCACTGGGATGCCGGACCTTCCGATTGCAGACCTGGGAAATATGAACAAGGCCATCCTGATGGACACCAATATCCACAAATACACCAAAGTCGATCACATTACGCACAGTACCGGACAGAACCATACCAGGCTTCAGATCCTTAATTTCCAGCACATCAGTGCGCAGAATCGGTGCAGGAAGCTCATCGCGGGGATCTCTGCCGGGTTTGAGCAATTCCTTGACCACATCTTCCAATGTGGGAACACCTACACCGCAAGCTTCAGCAGCTTTAGAAATACCGTACTGATTCACTCGCTGACGAAGTTCACCCAGATTGCCGGATGCTACATCCTTCTTGGTATAGCCGCAGAGCTCCAGAAGTGTCTGTGCGGCCTGATAAGACTCTGGATGAACACCGGTATTATCCAGAATTTCCTTACTCTCCGGTACTCGCAGGAAGCCTGCACACTGCTGGAATGCCTTGGGACCGAGCTTAGGTACTTTCTTCAATTGGCTTCTTGCCGTGAATGCACCATTCTCCTGACGGTAGATAACCACATTCTTAGCCGTAGTCGCTGTGAGGCCGGAAACCTGCTGCAGCAGGCTTGCGGACGCTGTATTGACATCAACACCCACTGCATTGACGCAATCCTCTACAGCACCGCCCAAAGCTTCATCCAGCCGCTTCTGCGGACAATCATGCTGATACTGGCCAACACCGATTGCCTTGGGATCGATCTTCACCAACTCTGCCAGGGGATCCTGCATGCGGCGGGCAATGGAAACCGCGCTGCGCAGATTCACGTCAAATTCAGGGAATTCCTCTGCTGCCAACTTGGAAGCCGAATACACAGAGGCGCCGGCTTCATTGACGATCATGTAGCTGACACCCGGAAGATTCTTCAGCATCTTTACGGTCATAGCTTCGGTTTCACGGGATGCCGTACCATTACCGATAGCAATATGCTTAACACCGTGCTTACGAATCATGCGGCTGAGAATATCAATGGCTTCCTCTTGCTTTCTCTGAGAAAATGTGGGATACACAACATTGGTATCCAAAACCATACCGGTACCGTCCACAACAGCCACTTTGCATCCGTTACGATAGCCGGGATCCAAACCCATGGTG
This sequence comes from Oscillospiraceae bacterium, assembly GCA_017381835.1. The sequence goes on from JAFOBK010000109.1 coordinate 8,591, forward strand.
ACAAAACCCTTCACAGGAGGCTGCATCAAGAGGGGTTTTAAATTCAGAGCGAAATTCGCAATGGCTGACTCCCCTGCTCTCTCTGTCAGTGTATTGCGCAGTTCTCTCTCCGCACTGGGAGCAATCAGACGAACGTAGGCATCCTCCGCAGCAGCTTTCACAAACTGGCTGACCCACATCGTCGGTTTCAGCGCCTTGCGGCAAACCAAAGACTGCCCTTCATTACCGGGCAGCATAACCGCAACCTTCAGAAACTCTTCTTTTTCACCACGGTTGATTGCCAAAATCTGATGATTCTGAAGTCTGGATACAAGGCTGGAAAATGCGTAATAATTACGGTATACACTATCATTGTCAGGATCCGTTGCCTGTACCGTCATAACAGCCTTACTCTCCATTTTCTCTCGGAGAGCTTTTCGGATATCCGCATCATCAGAGATCATTTCGGCAATAATATCAGAAGCGCCGGCAAGCGCATCCTCCAGGGTTTCCACACCCTTTTCAGGGTCAATATAGGCTTTTGCCAATTCTTCCGGATTTCTGCCATCCTGCAGGAAAATATCCAAAGCCAGGGGTTCCAAACCTTTCTCCTTTGCAACGGTAGCACGGGTACGGCGCTTCTGCTTATAAGGACGGTATAGATCTTCCACTTCGGCAAGGGTCACTGCCTGATTAATTGCCTGGGAGAGTTCCTCTGTTAACTTACCCTGGTTTTCAATGGACTTTAGAACCTCATTCTTTCTCTCCTGCAGGTTCCGCAGATAATTCAGACGGGTTTCCAAATTACGCAAGGTTGTATCATCCATGCTGCCATGCATTTCTTTCCGATATCGGGCAATAAAGGGAATGGTATTGCCTTCATCCAAGAGCATAACAACATTTTCAATATAGCTTTCCTTTTGCCCCAGTTCTTCTGCCAGGGACTTGATAATCATATCCATATTGTTCTCCTGATTCTAAGATGAATGGATTATACCATAAATCTTCGCATTTTACAACGAAGAGAGCTTTGGCAGAAGCTCTAGAATTCTTACCCGAATGCGAATAAAATTTGATATCAATGTTTACTCGTAAACTTTCGTGTTGACAAGTAAACATTTATGTGATACACTCTGGCAGAATCCACTGGGAGGCTATCATATGGAAGCAGAAAGATTTGAACAATTTAGTTCTTTAATTTCCGGAATCTACCGGGATATTCAAAAATTAAAAGCGAAATGGACCGAACCTTTGGGTCTAAAGGCTGTGCACATTTTTTGGGTGTACTTGCTTAAAAACCATCCTGAGGGTCTGACCGCATCAGAACTTTCCCGTCACAGCCAATCTAACCGTTCTCTTGTATCACGGGAAATTCAAGAATTGATTGATATGGGCTATGTGCAAGCAGGTAAGTCCTCCGGTCAGCGGCGTTATGGCCAAAAGTTGACGCTGACACCTTCCGGCTCAGAAATTGCTGAGACAATCAGTCAGGCATCTGTAGAGATTCAAAACAAGGTAAATGCCGGGATTCCGGAGGAGGATTTAATCGTGCTCTACCGAACCCTCGGCATTCTTATGGAAAATTTTCATCGTCTTACTGAACAATCCTCGGAGGAATAATTATGGCAGTTAAATTTATTATCGATGCCGGCTGTGATCTGAATCAGCAGCAAGCAGAGGCATTGGGTGTCAAGCTGATCCCTATGACTATCCGCTTCGGTGCAGAAGAATACCGCTCCGGTGTTGACATCACAAATCAGGAGTTTTATGAAAAACTGACAACTTCCAAAGAAAATCCCACCACCAGTCAGCCTACTCCCTTTGAATATGAGCAGGCTTATGAAGAAGTTGTAAGCGCAGGTGATGAAGCTGTTGTTCTGTGTGTGTCTTCTGCCCTTTCCGGCACCTACCAGAGTGCAACCATCGCAGCCGATGGCTATGAAGACCGTATCTATGTGATCGACACAAGAGCCGTTTCTTTAGGTCAGAAGATCCTGTTGGACTACGCAATCGGTCTGCGCGATAAGGGAATGCGTGCAAAAGAAATCTTCGCTGAACTGGAACAAAAAAAGCAGGACATCCGGGTTTACGGTGCTGTGGAAACCTTAGAGTACCTGATTCGCGGCGGCCGTCTTTCCAAAGCAGCAGGTGCTGTGGGTTCTGTACTTGGAATTCGACCTGTACTGTATTTGACTGACGGCGGTCTGGGTGTGGCCGGTAAGGCACGAGGCCCCAAGGCTGCAATTACCATGACCCATAAGCTGATGGCAGAAGAAGGTATCGACTATTCCCTTCCCTTTGCCGTTGGCTATACCGGAAGCGATGCATCAGTACTGGATACCTTCCTGAATGCACCTGATTCTGTTTGGAACGGCATGGATGTTCCTATTTTCAATGTAGGCAGTACTGTAGGTACCCATACCGGTCCCGGCCTTTTCCTGGCTGCCTTCTTTCATAAATCTTAATGGATTATAGATTTGACATTTGAAAATGCCTACGATATAATGAGATTAAGATATACACTTTAAGGAGGGCATTTCAATGGAAAAGAAGATCATTACCATCAGCCGTGAATTTGGCAGCGGCGGCCGTACCATCGGCAGACAGCTGGCCGAAAAACTGGGTATTCCTTTTTATGACGAAGAACTGGTTGACCATGTAGCTTTGGAATCCGGCTTTGCACCCAAGTTTATTGAAGAGCATAGCGAACACTCCCCCGGCAAAAGTTTTCTTTCCTATGTATTTGCACCTCAGGGTGTTCCCGGCGTAATGAACGGTCTGTCCACCGCCGATTTTCTTTGGAGCATTCAGTGCAGCGTGATCCTGCAGCTGGCTGACAAGGGTCCCTGTGTCATCGTCGGCAGAAACGCAGACTATGTTCTGAAGGATCGTGACGATTGTCTCCACGCTTTCATTTATGCAGATATGGATTACCGCGCCGACCGTATTGTCCGTCTGTACGGTGAATCCGAAAAGAGTCCCGAAGCCCGTCTGCAGGAAAAGGATAAGCGTCGCAAGGTCAATTATCAGCACTACACCGGCCGTTCCTGGGGCCAGGCTCAGAACTACGATGTATGCCTCTGCTCCAGCACTCTGGGCGAAGATCGCTGTGTGGATATCCTGCTGGATATGGTTAAAAACAGCAAGTAATGCAATATAATAAAGCTCCCTGCATCAGCAGGGAGCTTTTTCTTTGTCTTCGATATGAATCGGAACACCGTTCACTTCCACACATTCATCCGCAGGAATCAGCAGGTATTTCACACCGCCGATTATACGGGTTTCGATCATGTCGCTGCACTCAGGATTTACCTTGATGGAAATATCCGGTGTAGTGATCTCGAAACGCTTATTATCAATGATATTCTTAGGGTGAAGTTCTGCCTCATGGCCGAACACCTCATCAAATTCAGCACTGAATTTGCTCATAGAAGTATCCGAAACGCCGCAGGTATACAGCGCTGATTTGACCTCTTCTTTAGAAATCAGCAGAGGATCAGCCACTTTACTTTCTTTATGCATCTCAATACTCTGGCGCAGCTGATCATGGACAGTCTGAACCACTTCCAGGCTGCATTCCTCTGCCAAAGTTGCTCCCAGCAGTGCTTCAAAAGATTTCTTCTGCTGGAAAGCGGGCTTGGGAGGCTCTACACAAAACAGCGCCTGCACCAGATTCTCATGGTTATCCTTGGGACTCTTGGTATAATAGAGAGCATTGTAAATATTGGTAGCACGGTCATCAAAAGCCGGGAACAGAAAGCCCGCTTCCGGAGCGCAGGCAACCTGGGCAATGCCTCCGTCGTGGAATTCCTTGGTTTCTGCCACATAGCGCAATGAAGGCTTCGTCTGCTTAACAGGGCAAACCGCACACAAAAGATAGGTATAGGTTTCATCGGAGTTATCCGCATGGATGGCATCGTCCTTGCTCTTAAAGGGCACATCATAACGATCACATCCCAGCAGAATCAGGAAACCATCGTCAAAATGGATATTCTCGATAATCTTCTGATACAACGCAGTACGAAGTTCCTCGCTCTTCAGGTCTTCACGCAAACCCATCAATAGCTTGTGCTCTGTGGAATTTGCAACCTGGGATGTTTTGAACCGGATATCCAGCAAATTCTTGCCCACAGATCCGGACAGAACCTTCTTCATAAGGCCAAAATACTTTTCAGCCTCATTTTCCGGCATGATGCCGACGCTCTGCTTAAACTCAGATACAATTTCATTCTGCGCATTCACATAGCAGCCGTAAATAGATGTCATATTACTGCGATCCCGGCGAACTCTGCGTCGGATCTCGCCAATTTCCTTTTCGTTCATAAGTAACCTCTCATGGATTACGCCGGTGCAATGCACCGGCGTTTGTTGCGATAATTAGTCCCACAGGCATTTCCAGTTCTGAGCAAAATACTCCACACCGGAATAAATGGTAGTGACTACAATCACGGCATTGACAACTCCTGCCAACCAAATAACCGTAGGAAATGCCATCAGCACACACAGACCAACCATGGTACTGGCTGTCTTTACCTTACCGCTCCAGCCGGCAGCAATCACCTTACCCTTGCCTACCGCTACCAGCCGCAGACCGGTAACCGCAAACTCACGGGTAAGCACCAGCATCAATGCCCAACCGGGCATCATGCCCCATTCGCAGAACATAACCATAGCCGCAATGGTCAGCAGCTTATCGGCCAAAGGATCCAGGAATTTACCAAAATCGCTGACCTGATTATAGCGGCGGGCAATGTGTCCGTCCACAAAATCAGTGATGCTGGCAATGATAAATACCGCCAATGCAATCCACATCCATACGCCGGGTTGTCCGCCGCTCTGATACATGAAAACCATATACACAGGGATAAAGGCAATGCGGATCAGCGTAATCTTACTGGCAAGTGTCATACTTTACTCCTCCACTAGGCTGCCGGACAGATCACCGTCAACAACAGCATCGATCAGAACCTTTACAAAGCTGCCTTCTACAATGGCTTCCTGGGTTGCGATCCAGACTCTGCCGTCGATTTCGGGAGAGTCTGCAAAGGTACGGCCATAGAACTGCTCCAGATCCTCGTCAAAACCGTCAACCAACACATCCAGAGTCTTGCCCATCATAGAGGCATTATAGTCATCCATAATTCGGGACTGAATTGTTTCAATCATCTGTGCACGGGCCTGGGCAACTTCATTGTCCACAAATTCCATTTCCGCAGCAGGAGTACCCTCCTCGGGAGAGAACGGGAATGCACCCACACGCTCCAGGCGCTGCTCTTTCAGGAACTGGCACAGCTCCTCAAACTCTTCCTCACCCTCACCGGGAAGACCGGTGATTACGCTGGTACGCAATACCAGACCGGGAATATTGTCACGAAGCTTTTTAAACAGATCCCGCAGGAACTGGCCGTCACCGCGGCGGTTCATCAGTTTCAGGATTTTGCTGTTGCAGTGCTGGATAGGCAGATCCAGATACTTTACAATCTTAGGTTCGGATGCCATGACCTCAATGAAAGCATCATCGATCTCGTCGGGGTAAACATAGTGAACGCGGATCCACTCAAAACCTTCGATTTTGCACAGTTCCCGCAGCAGATCAGGGAGCAAACGCTTATTGCCGGGCAGATCCGTGCCGTATCGGCTGGTATCCTGCGCAACCACAATCAGCTCCTTAATGCCGTTAGCAGCAAGAACTCTTGCTTCATACAGCACATCGTCCATCTGGCGGCTGCGGTACTTACCACGCAAATAAGGAATAATGCAGTAGCTGCAGCGGTTATCGCAACCCTCCGCGATCTTAATATAAGCATAATGCTCGGGGGTAGTCAGCACACGGCCGGTCTCCACCTCGGGAGCATCAATAGAGCCAAAGTCATTGACGGTCTGATCTTCCAGCAGGCGATCGATAGCGCTAACAATCTCCGTATAACTACCGGTACCCAAAACACCGTCTACTTCCGGCATTTCTGCCATGATCTGATCCTGATAGCGCTGGGAAAGACAGCCGGTAACCAGGATCTTGCCGATGAGGCCCTCACTCTTCAGCTGACCCATCTGCAAAATAAAGTCAATTGCTTCCGACTTGGCGGAGTCAATAAAGCCGCAGGTATTGATGACAACCACGTCACAACCTACAACATCGGGCTGCACATCGTAACCTGCCTCCTGGACGCGGTACATCATCCGCTCACAGTCCACCTGGTTTTTGGCGCAGCCAAGAGAAATAAAACCGATATTAGCCATAAAAATCCTCCTGGAAATCCTCATTATACTGCAGTTTCTGCATTGCTTTACGAATTTCCTGATAACTATGTCCTCTGCGAAGAAGCGCATCGGTTGCTCTTCGCACATCCCGCTCGTCAGCATCTTCACTCAGCCGGGAGCGCAAAAATTCAACGATCCGTTCTGTCTGGTCCGGATACTCTGCCAAAGCATCCTCCCAAAATTCTTTGGGAATCCGCTTTTCATAAAGGGCTTGTTTTGCCCGGGAAAGGCCGTAACCTTTGCGAATACAGCGGTCTACAATCTGCTCTGCGGTTTTGGCATCGTCCAGCAGATTCAAGTCACTCATCCAGGCAACTGCCTGCTTAGCCTGACCGGGATCTTCACCTTTTTGAATCAGCCGATGTTCAAGATCCCGCTTGGAAACACTGCTGGCTGAGACAATCCGAACGGCACGCATTTTGGCAGACATCTCCCCTGCCGCTTTTTCCAGGGCAGCCATCTCATCCTCATCCAGTTCCATACCGGAATAGAGACCAAAATCCTGCACCGTTTGCCGGTAAAGGCGCATCGTAGAGCCATCCTCAAAACGCACCGTATGCCTCCCTGCCCTGTCGGGCTGGGAGGCAACAGAATTAATCTTCATCATCGAAATCGTCTGCGCTGACGGCTACGGGGCGCTCAGCAGCACGGGCTGCTGCTCTGGGAGAACCGGTGATCAGCTTTTCGCGGATCTTGGCTTCCACTTCCTCTGCGATATCAGGGTTATTGATTAGGAAGTTCTTTACGCTGTCCTTACCCTGGCCGATGCGCTCATCGCCCATGCTGAACCAGCTACCGCTCTTCTGAACGATATCCATCTGAACAGCCAGATCTACCATCTCACCCCACTTGGAGATACCTTCGCCGTACATAATATCAAAGTATGCCTCACGGAAAGGAGGTGCAACCTTGTTCTTGACCACCTTGACACGGGTCTTGCTGCCGATCACATTGCCGCCTTCCTTGATGGCTTCCACCTTACGCACATCCAGACGCACAGAAGAATAGAACTTCAGTGCGTTACCGCCGGTGGTGGTTTCAGGGTTACCGTACATGACACCGATCTTCATACGCAGCTGGTTGATGAAAATAACAACACAGTTGGTCTTGGAGATGGTACCTGCCAGCTTACGCAGAGCCTGGGACATCAGTCTTGCCTGCAGACCCACGAAGGTATCGCCCATTTCGCCTTCAATTTCCTGCTTGGGAACCAAAGCAGCAACGGAGTCCACAACGATGGCATCCACAGCGCCGGAGCGCACCAGCGCATCGGTAATTTCCAGGGCCTGCTCACCGGTATCAGGCTGGGAAACCAGCATATTATCGGTATCCACGCCCAGGGCAGCTGCATAGTCAGGATCCAGGGCATGCTCTGCATCCACAAAAGCAACTTCGCCGCCCTGCTTCTGAGCCTGCGCAAGAATGTGCAGAGCCAGGGTGGTCTTACCGGAGGACTCAGGTCCGTAAATCTCAATGATACGACCCTTGGGGACGCCGCCGATACCCAGCGCTGCATCCAATGCCAGGGAGCCGGTGGGAATTGCTTCCACATTCATTTCGGGGCGATCGCCCAAACGCATAACAGTGCCTTTACCAAAATTCTTTTCAATCTGAGAAATCGCGGTAGCCAGTGCTTTCTTCTTGTCCGCTGCGGGAGTGGGGGCTTCATAAGCAGTCTTTTTGGTAGCCATATTACTCATCTTCCTTCCTGTCGTACCGGGCAATCAC
>JAFOBK010000110.1 GCA_017381835.1 Oscillospiraceae bacterium
ATTCATTACTCGAAATGCAGGAACGTCCTGAGTATGCAGGGGTATCTATTTTCGTGTATCAAGCCGAAAGAAAGCGCTTACTATCGAGATAATACTGATTGAAAGTGTCCCTCATCTACAGATGAGGGACACTTTCAAGTTCATGAGAACCATCCTTGTCTTATATCCATTAAGTCCATTTATTCTTATTCACTTCATTACAAAGTAAAACCTTTGTAAAACTTCATCGGGAAGGCTTTCTTTCTGCGCAGCTTGTGCTAAAATACTGGTAAAGGAGGTATTGATATGTTGACATACAACGAAATAACTAATAGCGAAGCTATTAAGACATACATCATTCGCGCAGATGAATCACTCGGCGCACTGGGTTATACGGAGCACAGCTTCGCCCATGTAATGCATGTTGCAGAAACTGCCGGATATATTCTGGAGACTATGGGCTATGAAGAACGTACTGTTGAGCTTGCTAAAATCGCCGGCTATCTTCATGATATCGGAAATCTTGTAAATCGAAAGGATCATTCCCAATCCGGTGCCGTTATGGCCTGGAGTATCCTCAACGACATGGGATGTGACCCTGCGGAAGTAGCTACCATTGTCACTGCCATCGGTAACCACGACGAAGGAACTGGTGTCCCTGTTAATGCAGTTGCTGCAGCTATGATTTTGGCTGACAAGGCTGATGTTCGCCGTAGCCGGGTTAGAAACACCGATATGTCTACTTTTGACATTCATGACCGTGTGAACTACTCCGTTAAGAAATCCGCTCTAAAAATCAACGAGGACAAGACCATTGTAAAGCTGAAGCTGACCGTCGACACCAAGTTCGGATCTGTCATGGATTACTTCGAAATCTTCATGCAGAGAATGATTCTATGCCGCAAAGCAGCAGAAAAACTTGGACTGCAATTCAAGCTGATCATTAACGAACAGCAGCTAATATAATAACAACCCGCCGGTCATTCTCAATTTGACCGGCGGGTTCCGATTTATACCTCTTCAGGGAATGCGTATTTTGCTTTGTAGCGGGCAAAGTGTTCTGCAAAAGCAGCACTCTCATACAGCTCGCCTGCCTTCAGAGCATTCAGGTATTCGTGAGCTTCCAGCTTGCCTTCTGCAACCTGCAGCATTTCCACGGCCACATTGGAGCAATGGTCTGCGGTGCGCTCGCAAGCAGTCAGCAGATCTTCCAGCACAAAGCCATATTCTACGGTACACAGGCCTTCTCTCAAGCGGCGCACATGGCGGGACTTGACTTCCCGAACCAGAGCATCAACAACCTGCTCCTGAGGTTCAATCTTAATAGCCTTATCCAGGTTGAAAGTGCCATAAGCAGCCACAGTACGATCCACGATATCCAGCACAGCCTGCTCCAAAACTGCTAACTCACCCTTTGCCTGGTTGGAGAATTCAATTTTCTTTTCTTCCATCTCCAACGCGGCCTTAGCAATTGCCATAGCATGGTCAGCCATACGTTCAATGTCAGAAACAGTGTACAGCAGGGTGTTCAGGATACGGTTATCGGAAACGGACAGGTTCATACCGGATAGTTTTACCAGATAAGTACCCAGTGCATCTTCATATCGGTCCGTCTTATCTTCCAGTTCCATTACCTGCTCCATGACGGCTGCATCAAATTTCTTAGTCAGTCCCATGGCAAGATGCATGGCCTTAGCTGCATCTGCGGCCATCTCACCGGCTATTTTCTGGGCACGTTGCACAGCAACAGCAGGAGTAGCCAGCAGACGCTCATCCAACAGTTCAACCTTCTGGGGAGTCTGCTCCTTGGGGATGAAGAGGTATGCAAGCTTCACCAGCATACCATTCAGAGGCATCAATACAATCGTGGCTGCCACATTAAAACAGGTATGGATCACAGCAATATCCCAGGCCACTGCAGTTTCGCTCAAGAACTTCCAGTCGATGAACATGCCCATGCCGTAGAAAGCAACCACAAAAATCAGCACACCCACCACATTAAACAGCAGATGAACCATAGCAGTTCTTCGGGCATTCCGGTTTGCGCCGATAGCGCCCATAATAGCGGTAATGCAAGTGCCGATGTTCTGGCCCAGGATGATAGGAATAGCAGATCCATAGGTAACCACACCGGTACCGCACAAACCCTGCAAAATACCAACAGATGCGGAGGAGGACTGGATGATTGCCGTCAAACCTGCGCCGAAAAGGATGCCAACGATGGGGTTGGAGAAGGAGATCATCAACTGAGCAAACCAGGGTTCACTTTCCAGGAACTCCATGGAGTCACCCATGATATCCATACCGGTCATCAGTGCCATAAAGCCAAGCATGATGGTGCCGATACCTTTACGCTTTTCATTCTTGCCCATGTACAGGATCACACCGATAATGCCGATCAGCGGTGCCAGAGTGGAGGGCTTAAACAGCTTGATGATAAAGCTGTCACCTTCCAGACCGGACAGGGACAGAATCCAGGCCGTGACCGTGGTACCAATATTGGAACCCATGATGACACCCACGGCCTGCTTTAGGGTCATAATACCGGAGTTAACGAAGCCAACTACCATGACGGTAGTTGCGGAAGAGGACTGAATCACCGCAGTGACACCCAGACCCAGCAAGAAGCCTTTGAACACATTGGAACTCATTTTTGCCAGGATGGTCTGTAGTTTGCCGCCTGCCTGACGCTCCAAAGCCTTGCCCATCACATCCATGCCAAACAGGAACAACGCAAGGCCACCCAGAAGGGTGATAATTTTGAAAATATAGGCTGTCATATTTATCTCCTTTACGGATTGTTTTCTGAATTCGACAGTCTACATTATATATTTTGCCATTTGTAAAAACCATAGAGGGTATGCAAAACTTAAGTAAAATCTATGTAAAATGAAAGACCGCACCCGAACGGATGCGGTCTAACAAACTAATCAATTAAGGACATTGAGGTAGCAGAATTGTTGTACTCACTCGCAAAATCAGGCAAAGAACAGGCCGTTCAGAGTCATGGGATCGATGTAATGACCGTCCTTGTAAACACGCATATTGCCGGATGCAACCTCATCAATCAGCATAACATTGCCATCAGCATCGTAGCCGAATTCAAACTTGATGTCGTACAGCTCCAAGCCCTTTGCAGCCAGATCGTCAGCAACGATCTTGGTAATCGCCTGCGTCTGAGCCTTCAGGGAGTCATACTGCTCAGCAGTCATAACACCCAGATCTACCAGACCGTCCTTGGTAACCAGAGGATCACCCAGCGCATCATTCTTGAATGTGGTCTCTACATAATAAGGAAGATCCTGTCCTTCGGTGCAATACTGATTATAGCGGCGGAAGAAAGAGCCAACGGCCTTGCGGCGGCAGATGACTTCCAGACCTTTTCCAAAGACCTTGGCGGGCAGAACTTCCATGGTGGTGTTGCCCAGATCGGCACTAACATAGTGTGTTTTGATGCCTGCAGCGTTAATCTTCTCAAAGTAGTAGATGGACATACGCAGGTTTACATCGCCAACACCCTCGATGGTCAGTCCCACGGAGTTCTCACCAGGATCGAACACGCCGTCCTTGCCGGTGCAGTCATCCTTAAACAGCAGCATGCAGTTGCCGTTGGGCAGGGCGTAAACATTCTTGGTTTTTCCGGTATACAGCAGCTTAAGATTATCCATGTGAATACCTCGCTTTTTCTGATAAATTACTCAAATTCGATTGTACCAACGGGCTTAGGTGTCACATCCACCATGACACGATTGATGCCCTCAACCTCGTGGGTAATACGATCCGTGATGTGGTGGATCAGCGGATACGGAATTTCTTCAATGGTAGCACTCATGGCATCGGTGGTATTCACTGCACGGATGATTGCAGCCCAGCCTTCATAGCGCTTGCCATCCTTCACGCCGACACTCTTGAAATCAGGCACGGCGATAAAATACTGCCATACCTTTCCTGCCAGACCGTTCTTATCAAATTCCTCCCGGAGGATGGCATCGGCCTCTCTCAGTGCGTGCAGACGATCACGGGTAATAGCACCTAAACAGCGGACACCCAAGCCAGGACCGGGGAACGGCTGACGATAAACCATGTTGTGAGGTAAGCCAAGTGCTTCGCCAACCACACGAACTTCATCCTTGAATAGCAGCTTGACCGG
>JAFOBK010000111.1 GCA_017381835.1 Oscillospiraceae bacterium
AAAACCATGACCGCGCATGGCTTCCTTCTGAAAAAAGAAAACCAGGGTCTTGAAAATCAAGATCCTGGCTTCAGGTAGATAAGCAATATTTTAGGACTTGCGATGATGGCAATGTCTTTGTAAACAACGAATTGCGGGGACACAATACAACTTGTCAGAGGGTATACTACCCCTAAGAACCGATATCGTTATAGGGTACCAAAGGTCTAGCCTTGGCATAGAAAAATTGCAGGCTTCAAGGTTCGTTCCTGCCCCTGGATTTATCAGCGGCGTTTCCGTGAATCTGTTGCGCGTAGAATAATGATGCGGCAATTTGCTTTCGAACGGAAGTATCATTCCTTGTCTGCTTATAAGATTGTGTGACCTCAGAGATCACTTATATTTTAAAGCATGCAAAGGAAAAACGCACTGACCATATGGAAATAAACAAGGAAAAATCTTGCCAATTTGGCAAATGATGTGATGCGAAAAATAATGTTAGGAATTGCTGCTTTTGAGAAATGGCGTTTTTATTTTGTGCGATGGAGCGGATACAGTTGTGCTGTCGAAATCTGGAAGATTGTGGTTAAAAATAATACTTGCATTCCTTCTAATAATTACTATAATAATTATTAGAAGAATTATTAGGAGATTATTAGCAACGGAGGTATCTCTATGCGTTTGGAAAACAAGACACCAGAATTTAAGAGAGAGTACACGGATGATTTGAAATATGCCGTGGTAGCGTTTGCAAATACGGACGGCGGTAAGGTCTACATCGGTATCAATGATGACGGTAGTGTCCAGGGTGTTAAGGATACCGACGGGACTATGCTGCGGATCACCAATATGATCCGGGATGTGGTTTGTCCGGATGTTACCATGTTTACCGAATGTGCTGTTGAGGAAATTGATGGCCAGCCGGTAATCGTTGTGAATGTACAGCGGGGTACGGCTAGACCCTACTACCTGTCTGGCAAGGGCGTTCGCCCGGAAGGTGTGTACATCCGCCAGGGCGCATCCTCTGTACCCGCTTCGGAAACCGTTATTCTTAACATGATCAAGGAGACCAGTGGTGATTGCTATGAAGATGCCCGGTCTATCAATCAGCAGCTGACTTTCGAAAAGGCAGACGCATTCTTTGCCGGTCGAAAGGTATCTTTTGGCGATCAGCAGAAGCGCACCCTCAATATCATTGGTGCCGACGGCACTTATACCAACCTGGGCATGCTGCTGTCTGATCAGTGCGTCCATACCATTAAGCTGGCTGTGTTCGAGGGCAGCAAAAAGACGGTGTTCCGGGATCGCAAGGAACTGACCGGTTCTCTACTGACCCAGCTGGAGAATGCATATTCCTACATTGATCAATTCAACCGTACCCGCGCAGAATTTGAAGGCCTGGATCGTATTGACAAGCGGGATTATCCAGCAGAGGCTCTGCGCGAAGCGTTGCTGAATGCTATTACTCATCGTGATTATAGCTTTAGTGATTCTACACTGATTAGCATCTTTGATGACCGCATTGAGTTTGTGACCATCGGTGGTTTGGTGCGCGGCTTGTCCTTTAACGATATTATGCTGGGTGTGTCTGCGCTTCGGAATCAGAAACTGGCCAATGTGTTCTACCGTCTGCATTTAATTGAGGCGTATGGCACCGGTATTTTGAAGATCAATGAAAGCTATTCCGATTGTGATGTAAAGCCTCAGTTTGAGGTTACCGATAATGCATTCAAGATTACTCTGCCTAACATTAATTATGCTGGTGAGCGCAAGGAACTGCCTACCGCACCGGTTAGAATCGGCAGAAAATCTGACCGCAAGGAAATTGTGCTTCAGCTGGCTGAAAAGCAAGGCTCCATCACCCGCAAAGAAGTGGAAGCGGAATTGCGTATATCCCAAGCGTCTGCAATTCTCCTTCTTCGGGAAATGGTAGAGTCCGGCTTGTTGATTAAAGAGGGTACTGGCAACCGGTGTAAGTACCGGGTTGCGGAATAACGAGTTGCCGATATAAGAGGATAGAGATATGATTAACATTAGAAAACTGGAAGCTGAGCTTTGGGAGTCCGCGGATCTCCTGCGTCAGGGTTCCAAGCTGACTTCCAATCAATACTGTATGCCCGTGCTGGGCTTGATTTTCCTGCGCTATGCCTTTGGTCGCTTTAAGTTGGTGGAGGCAGAAATTCTGAAGGATCGTCCTGTTCGTCGGGGCAGAGTACTGCCTGTGGAGGCCAGTGACTTTGCGGAGAAGAGCGCATTGTATCTGCCTCCTGAAGCCAGGTATGACTACCTTGTGAATCTGCCTGAAAGCGCAGATATCGGCAAAGCTGTGAACCGCGCTATGGAACTGATCGAAGAGCAGAGTGAGCAGCTGGTTGGTGTCCTGCCTAAGGACTATACCATGTTCACCGATGAGATCCTTTCTGAGCTGCTGCGTATTTTCAACAACAGCGCACTGGATGAGGTGGGCGGCGATATCCTGGGCCGGATCTACGAGTACTTCCTCAATAAATTTGCTAAGAACATCGCTTCTGACGATGGTGTGTTCTTCACACCCAAATCTCTGGTCAACCAAATGCTTTTTTACAATCTCTAGTTTTTGAGATGGTGTCCATAGCCGCTTCTTTTGTCCCTTTCTCATTATTTCACCTCCTATGTCTATATTTTAGCATAAAGAAAAGGTAGACAACATGGTGTTTTCCATGTGTCTACCTTTATCTTACAGCTTTATCCGCTTTTTGCGGACAGTGTGTTTGCTTTTTGGGTACTTACTACAAATCTTTTTCGTGTGGATTGCTTTTTTAAGGATATTTGCTGAATTTTAATTGACTGGCAAAGAAAAATTTGCTAGAATGAATGCGTACACATGAAATACAGATGAATGTATACAGGAGAATGGCATTTATGCCATTGAATCAATTTAGGAGGGATATTTGTGAGTAAGAAAGAAAAGAAAGTAAAGCAGCCCCGCGCAAAGCGCATGCCGACTATTCTGGAAGCGCTGATTCCCGTGGTGGCTATGCTGTTGGTCCTGTTCATCGGTAAGGGTGTCCTGGGCTTCAGCACCGAGCCCCTGCTGATCATCGTTGCCTGTGTTGCCGCCTTTATCGCATGGCGCGTTGGCTGCACTTGGGACGATATGCTGGATGAAATTTCCCAGAAGATCGCCAAGGGTATGCCCGCCATTCTGATCCTGATCACCGTTGGTGCCATGGTCGGTACCTGGATGGCTTCCGGCACCATCCCCATGATGATCTACTACGGCGTTCAGATCGTCAGCCCCAAGTGGCTGCTGGTCACCGCATTCCTGATCACCTGCTTGGTCTCCGTTGCCACCGGTACTTCCTGGGGCTCCGTTGCCACCATGGGTGTTGCTCTGATGGGCATCGCCTCCGCTCTGGGTGTGAATCCCGCCGCTACCGCCGGTGCCGTTATCGCCGGTTCCTACTTCGGCGACAAGATCTCCCCCTTGTCCGATACCACCAACCTGGCTCCTCTGGCTGCCGGCAGCAACCTGTATGAGCACATCGGTCACATGTTCTGGACCACTGTCCCCGCCACCATCGTTTCTCTGGTCGTCTATGCCATTGTTGGTCTGAATGCCAACACCGCCGCTGGCGCTACCTCCGAAGCTGTTACCAACATGATGGCTCAGCTGGATCAGATGTATGATTGGAATATCCTGATCCTTCTGCCCGTGATCCTTGTTCTGGCTGGCTCTCTGCTGAAGCTGCCCACCATCCCCGTCATGATCCTCAGCACCGTCGTTGCCGGTGTGGAAGGCATCTTCATGCAGGGCATCTCCCTGGGCAATGTGCTGACCAGCACTGTTTCCGGCTTCAATGTTACCATGATCACCCGTCCCGGCTTCGATGCTGCCAATGCTGCGTTTGAAGTTACCAAGCTGCTGAACCGTGGCGGCATGAACGGCATCATGAGCACCACTCTGCTGGTCTTCTGTGCCTTCTGCTTCGCCGGTATCATGAGCCGCGCAGGCTGCCTGGAAGTTGTTCTGAAGGCTATCCTGTCTGTTGCCAAGACCACCGGTTCCCTGATCCTGGCCACCGTTATCTCCTGCATTACCATGGCTCTGACCACCGGCAACTCCTACCTGTCCATCCTGATTCCCGGTGAGATGTTCCGTGATGCTTACAAGGAGAGAGGCCTGCATCCCAAGAACCTGTCCCGTACCCTGGAAGATGCCGGTACCGTATTCGTTCCCCTGGTACCCTGGTCTGCCGCCGGTGCTTACATGGCCGCTACTCTGGGCGTCGAGACCCTGGATTACCTGCCCTGGGCTATCCTGTGCTACATCGGTTTCATCTTCGCCATCATCTATGGCTACACCGGCATCGGCATTGCCAAGCTGCCCAAGGAAGAAGCTTAATCTATTATGCTGAACTGTCTGCTGATTCGGAACGCAGACCTGTATGCCCCTGAGCACATGGGGCTGCAGGATGTTTTGATTGCAGGCGAACAAATTGCCCGGATCGATCCCAGTATCGATCCGGGCAGACTTGGATTACCCCTTCGGGTGATCGATGCCTGCGGCCGGAAAGTGATCCCCGGCTATGTGGATCAACATGTGCATATTATTGGCGGCGGCGGAGAGTCTGGCCCCTACAGCCGAACCCCGGAGGTTCAGCTGAGCAATGTTACCTGCGCCGGTGTTACCACACTGGTGGGCCTGCTGGGCACCGATGGCACCGGCCGCCATTTGGAAAGTGTACTGGCAAAGGCCAGAGCTCTGGAGCAGGAAGGTATCACAGCCTATATGCTGACAGGCTCCTATCAGGTCCCTGTCAACACCATGACTGGAGATGCCCGCCGAGATATCATTCTGATCGATAAAGTGCTGGGCATTGGCGAGGTGGCCCTTTCTGATCACCGTTCCTCCCAGCCCACAAAGGATGAGATGAAGCGCATTGCCACCCAGGCCCGTTTGGGCGGTATGCTCTCAGGCAAGGCCGGCGTGCTGCAGCTGCATATGGGTTCGGGTAAATCCGGATTGTCCATGATCTTTGAGATTCTGGATGAAACCGAAGTGCCTGCCCGCCATTTTATTCCCACCCATGTGAACCGTTGCCCCAATCTGCTGCGGCAGGCGAAGGAATTGGCCCGCCGGGGTGGATATATGGATATTACCTCCGGTGTTCGCCTTTGTGACGGCTTTACCGGTGGTGTGGAACCCCATGAGGCCATTCGCCAGTGCTATGAAGAGGGCGTGCCCATGGACCATGTGACCATGAGCTCCGACGGCAACGGCGGCATGAGCGTTCCCCAGCCGGACGGCACAGTGAAGCTGCTGACTGCCCGGCTCCACTCTCTGCATGAGGAACTGCGCCAGGCTGTGCTGGATGGTGTTCCTTTGGAGGTTGCCGTTCCCGTTTGTACAAAGAATCCTGCCACCGCCAATGGACTTTGGCCAAAAAAGGGCTGCCTGCAGCCCGACAGCGATGCGGATCTGCTGATCCTGGACGAGTATCTGCGAATCGATACGGTCATTGCCCGGGGCCGTGTAATGGTGGAAAATGGTACCGTCGTTGTGAAGGGTACATTTGAATAAAAATTCGACAGGAGAAACAGCGTATGATTACATTGATTAAGAATGCTCAGGTTTACGCACCCGCGCCTCTGGGCAAGAAAGATATTCTGATCGTTGGCGAAAAGATCTGCCGCATGGCCGACAAAATCGAAGGCTATGATGATCTGCCCGATGTCCAGGTCTATGACCTGGAAGGCAAGCGCCTGGTGCCAGGCTATATCGATATGCACGTGCACGTCACCGGCGGCGGTGGCGAGCAGGGCCCCACTTCCCGCGTTCCCGAATCTCAGCTCAGCGTGTTTGTTGTTAACGGCATTACCACTGTGGTGGGCATGCTGGGCACCGACGGTATCACCCGCAGCATTGAGAATCTGGTGGCCAAGGCCCGGGCGCTGACCGAGGAAGGCATCACCGCTTACTGCCTCACCAGTGCCTATGGCTATCCTCCCATTACCATGACCGGCAGCGTGGAAAAGGATATTATGATGATCCCACCCATGATCGGTGTCAAGGTGGCTGTTTCCGACCATCGCAGCTCCAACCCCACCGGCGAAGAGCTGATCCGCCTGGGTACCTCCGCACGCCGTGCCGGCCTGCTCAGCTGCAATCCCGGTCTGGTGACCATGCACATGGGCTCCGGTAAGGGCGGTCTGAACCCTGTGTTCTATGCGCTGGATAATTCCGATATTCCTGCCAAGAACTTCCTGCCCACCCATATGCTCCGCTGCCCCGAACTGACTGAGCAGGGCATTGAATTGGTTCGCCGCGGCGGTTTCATTGATTGCACCGTTGGCTGCGACGATGTGGAGCTGGAAGTCAACGCCGATAAGCTGGCGGATGTGCTGAGCCGGGAGGGCGTTACCGCCGACCATGTTACCATGTCCACCGATGCCTACGGCAGCCAGCCCCGCTTCGATGAGAAGGGCGAATGCATTGGCCTGACCTATGCCTCTCCCAAGTATCTGCACAAGACGGTGCAGGGCCTGGTCAAGCGTGGCCTGGCACTGGAAGAGGTGCTGAAGCTGGTCACCTCCACACCCGCCAACCTGCTGGGCAGAGTGGGGCAGAAGGGCTGCGTGGCCGAGGGTGCTGACGCTGACCTGCTGGTTCTGGATGAGAATCTGGAGATCGATGGCCTCTTTGCCAGAGGCAAGACCGCTCTGTGGCAGGGCAAGGTCCTGATGAAGGGCAAATTCGAATAAAACGATCAACCGGGAGGGCTCTGCCCTCTGCATCTGTCAAGGAAAAGTAGACACTTAAAAACCCCATAGTATTAGAAGCCCAGTTCGGTCTTGTACTGAACTGGGCTTTTATAGCCCAGAGCGGCCGCAGGCCGCCTGTTATTAAAGTAATACACATACTCATCCAGCAGCTTCGGAACGTCCTCAGCAGTCTCCAGACCGAAGTCAAGGTATAGTTCTTCCTTAATCCAGCCGTTTAATGCTTCCATAATTGCATTATCTGTTGGAGTTCCCCCTTTCGACATGGAACGAAGTATGTTATAATGTTCATGAGCCTGGCAGAAGGCTTGTGAGGAGTAGACAGAACCCTGGTCGGTGTGGAAGACTACCTGGGGCGTCTGCTCCTCATTTTTCTTTCCTGCAAGTTTCTTTAATACTTCCAGGCAATGATAATATGGCTTATTGCTGCCGGTAATCGGTGTAGTCTGGTGGACAAGGATCTCGTTGTTGAATGTATCGACGAGAAGTGTCCATTCCCAATTCTTTCCGTTGTTCTTGAACACAGTCATATCAGACACCACGATCTGGATTAGGTGATTTCTGTGAAAACAATAGAAGTAGTTGCCTCCAACGGGTGTTTGTTATTGCAAAGTAATGATCCCTTATTCAGCAGAATCAAGCATCATCCTCGGATTCAGTAGTGTCCGCCGCTTTTTGAGCGGTTGTCTTTCCAGGCAGGTGGAACTTCGGAAGTGTCGGAAGTGCGATCTTCTCAATACCGCCGAGCTTCTTACGGTTCTTCTCAGATGTGTACTCCGCTTGTTCTTGCTTCAAACGCTCATACTCACCATTTGCATCTGCAATCTGAATGCCATCGCCATAAAAGCTGAACACCTCATTGGCTTTGATAATCAGTGCAGATACATACTCAACTCCGGGTGTTGTGATCTCATTCAAAACAGTATAAAGCTTCTCTTATTTGTTTGCTTTTTTCTCTGCTTTTTCGCAAAACCATGACCGTGCATGGTTTCATTCTGAAAAAAGAAAACCAGGATCTCGATAATCAAGATCCTAGCTTCAGGTGATAATATATTTTTCGTTGCAGATAATATGCAGGCAATGTCTTTGCAAGCATCGCGTTTGCTACAGCAATCAATGAATTTGTTTGTGCAAACACACTTGTCAGAGGGTAGACTCCACCTAAGACCCCGTATCATAACATAAGTTTCTTGGCTGCCAAGTGTCTATTATTGGCATTGAAAGATGCAGGCTTCAAGGTTCGTTCCTGCCCCTGGCTATATCAGCGGCGTTTCCGTGAATCTGTTGTGCGGAGAATAATAAAGCAACAATTTCCTTTCAAACGGAGGTATCGTCCCTTGTCTGCTTATAAGATTGTGAGACATTAAAGGTCACTTATATTTTAAAGCATACAAAGGAAAAACGCACTGACCATATGGAAATAAATAAGCAAATATCTTGCCAATTTGGCAATTTCATTGTATAGAAAAAGATCCGCCAGTGAAAACCTCCACTGGCGGATCTTCTATTATTCTTTGATTACGGTCATAAAATAACTTGCTACCGTTTCCGGCGGCAGAACCATATCTTGACTTACCCACCATTTAACGGTCTCGGCGAAACTACCTGCTAGATGATGTAGCAGGTAATCCTCCGGGACACGCAAGTGAAATTCCCCAAGGTATCTTTCAAACAGCGTACGAAGGTAATCTTTCAGGAAGGACAAAAACAGTTCTCCACTTTCACTGGCGAGAAGTCCCTTTAAATTGACCTTATTTTCCCGAAGATGGTACAAAACATGGCCAAGCTTCAGTTCCATGTTCTTGCAGCCTGTCGAACAATCCTCGTCTGCTTCCTGCGGAAGCTCCTCTGTAAAAACATGGTGGAAAATATCTGTGCACATAGACCGAAGCAGATCATCCTTTGTTTCAAAATGGGCATAGAAAGTGCTTCTGTCAATATCCGCTTCATCGATGATTTCCTGCACAGTAATATTTTCAAACCGCTTTTTCTAAAGCAGTCTGCCAAAGGCACGGAAAATCGCATCTCTTGTTTTTCTCTGCCGTCTGTCCATAACAACCTCTTATCTCTACTGATACTGTTTCTTCATAGAGAAACCGCGTCCTTGTACCTCAGTAACCCTGCTGACAACCATAAAGCATTCAGGGTCGATCTGTCTAACCAACCGTTCCACTTTAATCAGCTCTCTGTTGGATATCACACTTAGGATCAACTGACTTTTCTGATGTAGATATCCACCTTCACTGCTGAGCAGGGTAACACCACGGTCTACCTGCATCAAGATCGCATCACTGATTTGACGATACTTACTACTGACGATTTTTACTTCGATTTTACTGTTACCCAAAAGAAGCATCTTATCTAAAACGATCGTATAGATAATGACGAGGATAATTCCGTACAGGATGTTTTCAATAGGACGGAACATCACCTGCATCAAAAGAATACAAAAATCAAAGCCATACATTCCCACAGAGACGGGAATGCGGAATATCTTATTCAGAACCAATGGCGGGATGTCCATGCCGCCGGTAGAAGCACCGGATCGAATCACAATTCCCAGCGCAATACCAATACCGAAGCCTGAAAAGATCGTACACAGAAGCAGGTCATTGGTCAGCACCATATTGGAAAATGCACGCTCACATATTTCCAAAAATAAAGGGTATAAAAAAGTACTGGCCAGCGTAGTCAGTGCAAAGCTCTTTCCAAGGACAAAAAATCCTAGCAGAAGCATAATCACATTGAATACTAAAACGAAGCCGGATATCGAGATATCCCACATATGATTGACAGTTAATGCGATACCTGTGGTTCCTCCGGTTACAAGTCCTGAAGGAAGAAGAAACAGAACCACTGTCAGTGCATAAATAAAGTTTCCGATGACTACAGGAATCATCGGTTTTACGAAACGGCCCATAGGCAGCCTACCTCCCGTACAAATTATGAAAAATGTACTGTATCTTACAATCCTCATAATTTGCTTCTTGTGAATTTTCTTTGATTTGATAGAATCAAGATAACGCACAAAATGTTTTGTATTGAATGGATTGTACATTGTTCGTGCGGCAATGTCAAGAAAGAAGGTTTTATATGCTCAAAAAAAATGACTATTTGGCAGGTGTTCCTGCTACCATCGTAGCAGGTTTTTTCCTTTTACTTCACTTGCTGACTTCTTTTTTGGGTAATCTCAGCGGAAGTCTTCGACTTCTGAATATCCTTCCTTTTGATCCGGCATGTGTAACCGTCATCATCAGCGGTATTCCCATGTTGTATTTGGCAATATGGCGCGTCATTCACAATCCTGGTATCAGTAAGATCTCCTCAGCATTGCTGATCTCCATCGCAATGCTTGCCGCCATTGCCATCGGTGATATTTTCGCTGCCGGTGAAGTTGCCTGGATCATGGCAATCGGTGCGATTTTGGAGGATAAGACCACAGAACGGGCAAAAAAGGGATTAAAAAAGCTTATCTCTCTGGCCCCAACGCAAGGAAGATTACTGTTCAATGGCGAGGAAGTCATAATCCCCGCTGAGAAAATTTCTTTAGGTGATATTCTTCGTGTCCTGCCCGGCGAGACCATCCCTGTAGACGGAACAATTATCCATGGTGAGACCTCTGTTGATCAGTCCATCATGACCGGTGAATCTCTTCCGGTAGATAAAACCGTTGGTGAGGATGTGTTCTGTGGAACCATTAACCGTTTTGGTGCTATTGATATCCAAGCAACCAAGGTTGGAGAAGACAGCTCTCTGCAAAAACTGATCCATATGGTGCAGGAAGCTGAGAATAAAAAAGCACCTATGGCAAGAATCGCAGATAAAGCCGCAAGCTGGTTGGTTCCTGTTGCGTTGCTGATTGCTATCGTAGCTGGCATTGTCACAAAGGATATCGTTCGTGCTGTTACCGTGCTGGTTGTATTTTGCCCCTGCGCGCTGGTACTGGCAACACCCACAGCAATCATGGCCGCCATTGGACAGGCTACCAAGCACGGTGTGATCATCAAGTCCGGCGAGGCGCTGGAGAAGATGGGCAAGGTCAATACCATCGCCTTTGACAAAACCGGAACCCTAACCTATGGCCGTTTGGAGGTCTGCGACATCATCTCTTTTGATCCCAAGATTAGCGAAGATACCCTGCTCTCTCTGGCTGCTTCCGCTGAAGCAAAGAGTGAGCATCCTCTGGGCAAAGCAATCGTAGCCTATGCTAAAAACTGCAACATTACTGTACTGGAATCTGATTGTTTCAAGATGACTGCAGGCAAAGGTATCTATGCGGAAGTGGATGGCAAGAAGCTGCTGTGCGGCAACGAGAATTATCTTCTGAATTACGGTGTGGAAATCAACGTTATCGTGCGTTCTATGCTGGAAGAGCTGCGTGCGCAGGGTAAGGCTTCTGTCCTTGTGGCAGATGATAGCGCCTGTATTGGTGTCTTGGCAATGTCCGATGTACTGCGTCCGGAAGCGAAAAATATGGTGGAACGCTTACATAGTATGAACACGAATATCGTTCTGCTGACCGGTGATAATCAGAAAACTGCTGACTACTTTGCCCGGCAAGTTGGTATCCGACAAATCAGAGCGCAACTGCTGCCTGAAGAAAAGGTCAGCAATATTGCAGCAATCCAGAATGAGGGAAAAGCTGTCTGCATGATCGGCGACGGTGTCAATGACGCACCGGCGCTGAAAACCGCCAATGTGGGTGTCGCAATGGGTGGTCTGGGAAGTGACATCGCCGTGGATGCGGCTGATATTGTTCTCATGGGTGATGATATTTCCAAGCTGCCCTACCTGAAGCGGCTGTCCAATGCTACCGTCAAGACCATCAAGTTCAGGATCTGCCTTTCCATGTGCATCAACCTTCTTGCTGTTTTGCTGTCTGTCATGGGCGTACTCAATCCCACAACCGGTGCGCTGGTACACAATGCCGGTTCCTGCTTTGTTGTGCTGATTGCCGCATTACTGTATGATCGCAAACTCGACTAAGGAATGAAATTCATGAAATGGAAAGGCCTTACATCCACGCAGTTAAAAACAATTGCAATCACGGCGATGCTCCTGGATCATTTTGCCGGGTTATTTATAAACCATGACACCATTGGGAGCATGGCACTTCGGGTTCCAGGAAGAATCGTTGCGCCGATTATGTGCTATATGATTTCCGAAGGTTTTTTCTATACTTCCAATAAAAGAAACTACTTGGGTGGATCAACAATCGTTTGATTACTGAAAGTCAACACTGTTCAAATGGATCCTGATATCCTTGAAAACTCCCAGAAAGGAATTGAAACTGTTTAATTGTCGCAAATAATAACACTAGATAAGGATAGAAAAAACTTATCCATACTACCTGCTATGCGGTGTTTTTTTCTTATTTTTCCCCTTATCAGGATGGGACAAGAATTTTGCATATGTGCTAAATGTTTTATTTGAGACTAAATAAGACATAAAGGTGAAGAAAACGGCCTTAAAAAGTCAGAATAGGGCAGGGGGCAAGCAATTCAAATCCCTCCTTCTCCGCCAAAATTCGACATCTTTCGACAGAAAGATGTCGAATTTCTTTTTTAACATAGGAATAATCATCTTTTAGCTATTTTGGTACAAATAGCGCTAGATTTTATCAAAATCAATATAAATAAAGTTAAGAATAATCAATGATTAAGAATGATACGCATGTTTTTGCCTTTAACAGGGCAGTAAAACATGCGTATATTTATGTTTTATTGAAAACGCATCATCTTGACACTCTGATATAGTAAAAATAAAAACTATCTAGGAGTGGATATAATGACAAGAGAAGAAATGTCGAATCATTATGAAAAATTATGTTTCCAATATGAGACAATAATGAGCGTTCTAAAACAAAGAAATCTTGTTGATCTTGATTTTGCAGGAGAGCAAAGAGCAAAATTCTATGCGAATTTGGGAACAGAGAAGGAATTCCATTTTAGTAGATTGAGAGATGTGGAGGAGTCCATGAAATGGTATTTCCGAAACATAGACGCGAGTGTCGATTATGTATCTTTGACAGATATTGTGAAGAAGCATACTCAGGAATCACCTGGATATGTGATTCAGAGTTGGATGCGTAGCAGAAACACTATGGAGTATCTTCGAATTTGGGAGTTGATAAATAATCGGGATTTCAATGATGCTGCGTGCTTGGAGATCTTGGAGAAAAGTTCAAAGGGTTCATTTACAATTACACCAACAAAATGGATTAGCAATACGAATAATAGGCATTCGCTTGAAACGTGGCAAGGGAGGATCGGTGAAAGCACATCCGGACATAGCATCTGATTTTAAACTTTGGCTGGATCCTAATTTTCGCTACCATCTGATTTGGTATGTGCGAAAGCATGGAAGTTAACACAACTGGAATGAAGGACGACAGAAAGTATATGCACACTGTTTAGTTGAAACTGTAAAACCTGATATCGGCAATAAAATGAATGCAATTGAAGCGAATAGGTGTTGTTATATTGCCGATGAAGTGGTATAATACAGATAAGAAAACTTGATGGGAGGCAATTATGGAATACGTATCTGTTGCAAAAATGGCTGAAAAGTGGGAGATTTCTGAACGAAGTGTGAGAAATTACTGCGCCCATGGCAGAATTGCCGATGCCAAGCTTATCGGCAAAACTTGGTACATTCCTGAAAACGCACAGAAGCCGGAGCGTGCTAATAAGAAAAAGACTGATCCTTCTTTACTGCAGATCCTGCGGGAGCAGAAAGTAGCTAAGATGAGCGGAGGAATTTATCATAAAGTACAGATTGATCTAACCTATAACTCTAATCATATTGAGGGTAGCCGTTTGACCCATGATCAAACGCGCTATATCTTTGAGACCAATACCATTGGTTTTGAGAATGAAGCAGTCAATGTGGACGATGTGATCGAAACCTCCAATCACTTCCGTTGTATTGACATTGTGATCGACCAGGCAGGCTTTGCCCTAACAGAGAAGTTTATCAAGGAACTGCATTTCGTGCTGAAGACTGGCACCAGCGACAACCGCAAAGATTGGTTTGCTGTTGGTGAGTATAAGAAGCTCCCTAACGAGGTGGGAGGCAATGACACCACGCTTCCTGAAGATGTTTCCGGTGAGATGCGTAAGCTGCTGGCAGACTACAATGCATTGCCCTGTAAGACTTTTGAGGACATCGTAGCCTTCCATGTGGCATTTGAACGCATTCATCCTTTCCAGGACGGAAATGGCCGTGTAGGCCGCCTGATTCTCTTCAAAGAGTGCCTGAAGAACAACATAGTGCCCTTTATTATCGAGGATAATCTGAAGCTATTTTACTATCGTGGCCTTAAAGAATGGGATGATGAAAAAGGTTACCTCATGGATACCTGCCTCACCGCTCAGGATCGGTTTAAGGCTTATTTGGATTACTTTAGAATTCATTACTAATAACAAGGAGATATAGCAATGGGCCTAAAAGAGAAAAATGGAATTGAGATGATTCAACAAGGCCGTATCGATTTTTATATTCCTTTAACATTTGAAACGTCATTTAGTTATGAAGAACTATGTGGCGAATTGGCTGACTTGTTGAATAAGAGTATTGATAACCATTTATCTGGCATTCAATCGGTTCTACAAGATGCAAAGGAGTATGCTCAAGATAAAGTATACACAGAACATTATGGAAAACTGCCTTTTAAGCGTGCAATCAAAAAGTGGAAGCGTGAAAGAAGAGAAGCGAAAAGAACACATTCTTCAAGAAAAAATGACGGTTCTTATTTGGAAATTTCTCAAACAGGCCGTGGGACGAAAACTACAATGAATCCTGGAGAAGTACTGGCCTATAAGAATAGATGTAAGTTGTTAGAAAAGGAACTAGAGCAGGGTGAAATAATATATGGTAGGGGATTTATTGGCTCCCAGAATCGATATATTTTATGGCCGATTAGAGTTCAACTGAACAGCGGAGAGTTCGTTTGGCTTCATGCCATAATGTATGTATTCGAGAATCTAATGGGTATTCTGAAAATAGAACTTCCCCTAAAGAATGTTTCATCGGAACCGCTTATGGCTTACAATTATGATGCATACATCAAGGGGATTGATAACAAATGGGGAATAGTTCCCCCAGATTGTGAGCTAACCATTAAAGCTTTGCGAAGTGCATATGTCCAAAAGCTGGTAGATAAAATCAGTCTTAAAATTGTTACACAAGAAACGATGCTAAGAAATATTATACTTGTTCGGTTTGACAATATACCAAAGCAAATTTATAGTATTCCAGCTGAAGTTCAGGAAGAACTTTTCAGAATAATTGCAGCACCAGTACCAACGCGTACGTGTACATCATATAGACAAGATGCGCGGGATTTTGTTGAAAAACAATCTTGGGGAAACCATAATACCAAATATATTCTTAGCCCAACAGGTGGCTGTTTATCTATTGTAGATAAAGCGCTTGTAGATTGGATGATGACTTTTTATAAAGAGCATTTCAAGCGTGTTGAATTAGACAACAATGATGTGGAAATTATTGGCACGAGAATGATTGAGGATACATGTATTAATGCTGAGTTTGCCCTGGTGATCCCGCTACTTAAATTTTTGAATTCTGCATATGTGTACCGCATGAAATGTTTTAAACCGGAGGAAATGCATGAGGTTCAGAGAAAGTATAATCAGAATATAATGTTCATTGCCAAGTTGCAAGAATACTGCTATGGATCTGCTAGTGAACAAGTAGAAACATTTGAGAAACTAATGCCATACTATTTAAAAGAAAAAAACACAAACGAAAAGATTAAGGCCTTGGATTGCATTATTGCGGACGATGAGCGTCAGCGTTATGATAAACTACAAAGCTTTTTATCCCTTGGTGGACTGGTAATGGCATTGGTTTTTGGATTGCCTGCAATTCATGAAACAATCAAGATTATTCGTGGCTTGTGTACATTTCTTCCGAGTGATGTTCCGGTACTAACAATTACAAATGCAAGTGTAGGAGTATGGGCTGTCTTAATAATGGTGTTACTCATTCGCATTTGTCGCTCTCGTAAAATCCCAAAAAAAGTCAACTTATTATTGTGAACTAGTATATGAAAGGATATGGGTAGTATGGGTGCGTTTAATTTGTTAAGCGCATTTGTCGAAACTTGCGAACGAAATATTATGAAGTTCATCGTCAAAGATGGCGAAAAACGCTAAAAAACAATAGCATCTATAGTGTTCACCAAACACATAAAAAAGCCCCCAACCTTCCGGTTGGGGGTTCTTTTTTATGGCGGAGAAGGAGAATGGATTTGAAGAGACCGGCCTCTGCGTAGCAGAGGTAAAAAACATGCCGGTGGCATGTTTTTTAGGCCGGGGGAAAATCCATGTACATCCGGCTGCATCCTGCAAGGATGTTGACGGATGTGCATAATATACTATAGTAATCTGTAATTGCATCTATAGTGTTCACCAAACACATAAAAAAGACCACATCCTTTAGGATGTGGTTCTTTTTTATTTGGCGAGAAGGAAGGATTTGAAAGATAGATTCAACTGTCCGGTGGACAGTTGATTGCCGCCGGTCTCGACGGCGGCAACACTATAATTTTCTGCTTTGCAGAAAATGCAAACAAATCCCTCCTTCTCCGCGAAAAACATGTAACCTTTCCTCTTTTGAATCCCTCTATATAAGTGAAAGCTACTTTCGAATACACCAGGAGGCACTTTTATGAAAAGATTCATTTGCCTTACAATATTACTCTGTTTGTTTTTATGCGGCTGTGGTCAGACCCAATATGAGGTCAAAACTTTTTCCTACACCGAGGATTGTATAGAGCTTGCAGATCAGAAGATCTCAATCCTGGAAACCCAGGGGCAGAAGAGGAATCCTGTCAAAAATGGAGATGATGCAGTCACCATTGCGAAAAAGCATTGTCTGATTCATAATGCGGATATTACGGTCGAGTACGATCCGTTGACGGATGTCTATTGCGTTTCCTTTATGCCGGTCTTTGAAATAGACGGAAATATGCTCTTTTATACGGACAGTCAGTTTGTGAATGTGTATGTGAATGCAGATGGTATTACACTCATGACGATAGTTGTCGGGTAAGCGTTACAGCAGGAGGATTGTGCATGAAAAGACGATTTTGCATTCTAATTCTGGTTTCCTTGCTGTTGTGCGGATGTAGCAAACAGCAGTATCATGTAGGCATCTTTTCTTATACGAAGCACTGCGCCGAATATGGCAGTGCAGAATTTGGCGTGTCTATCCCCGATCCTGGAAGCCAGGAGAAGACTCCTGTTCGCAATGCAGCTGGTGCGGTAGAGGTAGCGAAAAAATACTGTATAATCAAAAGCCCTGAAATCAGCGTGGATTACGATATCTTTACCGGTGTATATTGCGTTGGGTTTATCCAAGCGGTTGAGGTTGATGGAGTTACGGTTTATGCAACCGGCGGACAAACGGTATATGTGAATAAGGACGGCATTGTTCTACTGAATATCCTTGGGGAATAGGAAAAATGGTTGACATTCCCCTTAAAAATGGCTATAATACCATAGCAGTTGTGCTGCTGTGGCTCAGTCGGTAGAGCAGCTGATTCGTAATCAGCAGGCCGCCGGTTCAAGTCCGGCCAGCAGCTCCACAAAAAGCACTTGCGAAAGCAGGTGCTTTTTTCTTTATGATTAGGAGGTTCATCATGGGATACAAGCAGTGTTTACATACCCACAGCGTTCTCTGTGACGGTAAAGATACCCTGGAAGAGATGGTGCAGGCAGCCATCGAAAAGGGATTTGACTCCATTGGCTTTTCCGGCCATTCCTTTATGGATATTTACGCGGAGTTTTCCATGAGTGAGGAAGATGTCAAAGTGTATAAGGCGGAGATTGCCCGCCT
>JAFOBK010000112.1 GCA_017381835.1 Oscillospiraceae bacterium
AATGCCGCTGCGGAGGGTTAAGCGATGAAACAATTTGGTAAAATCCTCAATTTTGAGTTAAAGAACTACTTGAAGAACAAAGCCTTTGTAGGCGTGACAATCTTTTTGGTGGTTATTATCGCAGTGGTAATGTTCTTCCCCCGCATTACAAGCCTGTTTGAATCCGGCGATTCTGTGGATGTTACCGACGATCTACCTATTCTGTTGGTAAAGGCAGAAGACCCTGCCCAGGCTGAAATGGTGCAGCAAACCTTTGCTGCGGCTTTTATCGACTATGATGTGCAGGTAACCGATGAGGACGCCTCTTACATCAAGGATCAGATCACCTCCGGCAATGCTGAAGGTGCCTTCGTAATGACCGGCCCTACCTCCTATACCTACTATGTGAATAACCTTTCTATGTACGATGCCAATGAAGCCATAGCTAATGAGGTGCTGCAGAGAATCTACCAGATAAATGCGATGATCGGCAGCGGTATGACCCCAGAGCAGGCAGGTGAGGTTATGAACATTCAGATCACCAGTGAGGTGGAAATGCTGGGCAAGGATCAGATGCAGAACTTCTTCTACACCTACATTATGATTTTCGCTTTGTATATGGTTATCCTGCTGTACGGTCAGATGGTAGCCATGAATGTGGCAACGGAGAAAAGCTCTCGGGCTATGGAGGTGCTGATCACAAGCGCGAAGCCCACCAGTATGATGTTCGGCAAGGTCTTGGCTTCCTGTATCGCAGGTTTGGCACAGCTGATCGCAATCTTTGGCTCTGCGCTTCTGTTCTTCAACATGAACAAGGAATACTGGGGCGGCAATGAGATCGTGGATTCCTTCTTTAACATTCCGCCGGAATTGTTTGGCTATATGTTGGTATTCTTCCTGCTGGGTTTCCTGATCTATGCGTTCCTGTATGGTGCCATTGCTTCTACCGTCTCCAAGCTGGAGGACATCAACACTGCAGTCCAGCCGGTGACCTTCCTGTTCCTGTTTGGCTTTATGGTAGTTATCTTCTCCATGACCAGCGGCACCGTTGATAACCTGCTGATGAAGATTTGCTCTTACATTCCGTTTACCTCCCCTATGGCAATGTTTACTCGCGTTGCTATGAGTACAGTGCCTTGGCATGAGATCGCCATTTCCATCGGAATTTTGGCCGGAACAACTATTGGTATTGGTTTCCTTGCGGCTAAGATCTACCGCACCGGAGTCCTGCTGTATGGCACAGCTCCCAAGATTGGTGCTATTATCAAAGCGGTCTGGAGAGCGTAATGAAACGAGCCTCGGAGATCTCCGAGAGAAGATTGGAGCGAAATTATGAAATATGCAGCTGATTTTAGAAGCATAGCTCGTAATGCCCTGAAGGGCAAATGGGGCATCGCGGTCGTGGCGGGTCTGATCGCATCTCTATTAGGTGTTATCGGCTCCAACGGACCGGAACTTAATGTGGAATTAAACGATGGTAATTTTAACGCAAGCCTGCAGATTTTCGGACAGGATGTGGTTTCCTCCAATGCCGGCTTTGAGTTCTGGCCTGTCATTGCAGGCATCGCTACCTATGTTGCCATCTTCGCTATTGTCTTTGGTATTGCTTTGTTTATTCTTGGCAGTATCGTAGATGTCGGCTATATGAAGTTCAATTTGGATCTGGTAGATCGGCGGAAAGAAGCGGAGATAGGTACCATGTTCGGCTATTTCCAGTTTTGGAAGACGACTGCCTGCGCAAGACTGCTGCAGGGTGTGTATGTTCTGTTGTGGTCGCTACTGTTCATCATTCCTGGCATTATCGCAGGCTACAGCTACGCGATGACAAGCTACATACTGGCAGAGAATCCGGAGCTGACAGCCAGCGAAGCGATGGAACGCTCCAAGCAAATGATGTCCGGTAACCGTTGGCGCCTGTTCTGTGTACAAATCAGCTTCATCGGCTGGGATATCCTCAGCGCACTGCTGACCTTTGGTATTGGCAGTCTCTGGCTCACCCCCTATAAGCAGGCAGCAACTGCAGCCTTTTATCGAGAGATCTCCGGTACGGAATGTTTTGTGGATACTGTTACAGCTCCACAAGCCTAACAGAATTGAGAGGTAGCATACATTGGGAATACAAAATAGAATTGCTCAATACAGGGAGTACAAAAACGGTGTAAGCCATTGTACATTCAACCCAGAAGGACCCGGCGTGGTGCGGATCCATTTGATTCCGCCCAAGTTCCGCTTGTTCCGTTCCAGTTCATACATCGTGATCCTGAACGGCTATTATCTGTTGCCTCTTGGCTATTCCTGGGCGCTGATCCTGTCACACTTTATGAAGGAAGTAAATCAGTTTGATGGCAAGCCAATCACGGAAGCGGATGAAGAGGCAATCGTAAGGAATGCTGTTCATAATGTCCGAAAAGTGTATCCTTCTGTTCCCAAGAAAGACATTGAAGAGGACTTGGAGGATCTGCTTGATGTTCTCTTTGCCGTTGCAAGGGGCAATGATCCGGACGCTGAGATTGAAAAACTGTCCATCCGCGCCTATCGGGATAACATGACTGCACCCCACCGCATGGATCTGATGGTAAGCGCTATGACTGACGAATGCGGTAAGTGGCAGTGCAATCAAAAGTGTGTCTTCTGCTATGCAGCCGGCCAGCAGATGGGTAAGACCAAAGAAATGACCACTGAGCAGTGGAAGCAGGCTATTGACCGTCTGGATGCAGCCAGAGTACCGATGGTGACCTTTACCGGTGGCGAGCCTACCCAGCGGGCAGATATTGCAGAGCTGGTCGGCTATGCTAAGCGCATGGTGACCAGACTGAACACCAATGGTGTAAATCTTACGCCGGAACTGGTTCAGCAGCTAAAGGTGGCAGGTTTGGACAGTGTGCAGGTGACCCTTTATTCCCACGACGAAGCTGTCCATAATGCTCTGGTCGGCAGCAATCACCATGCAGATACCATTCAAGGCATTCGCAATGCGGTGGCGGCCGGGCTGGATATCAGCATCAACACGCCTCTGTGCAAAAAGAATGCAGATTACGAAGCCACCCTGAAATTTATTCATTCTCTTGGTGTCCGTTTTGTGACTGTCAGCGGATTGATCTGCACCGGTATGGCTGGGATCAACCATAAGGAATATGACCTCACTAGCGAAGAACTGTTTGAGATCGTTAAGACGGCAAAAGAATTCTGCAATGCCCACGAGATGGAAATCGACTTCACATCTCCCGGATTGATCGATGCAGAAAAGCTTGATGGGCTCGGAATGAATGTACCAATGTGTGGTGCTTGCCTGAGTAATATGGCCATTGTACCAGACGGAACAGTTGTCCCTTGCCAGAGCTGGCTTGGTGCGGGTGCGTCCCTTGGGAATATCCTGACAGATCCATTTAAACGGGTTTGGAACCATCCGATGTGTAAACAACTTCGGAATATGTCGGAGGAGCAGACACTCAGCTGTCCCTTCCGGGTGCGGAAAGGCGGAGATCGGGTATGAAAAAAGGTCGTGTAAACCCAAACGCAAAGTATACAGAAGAGGAGATCCGTTCCAACCGAACATTCCCCACTGGAAATACTGTTCTGCTTGCAATCATCATTGCCGTTCAGGTTGGTCTGATCATCTTGGGTATTTGTTATCAGCCTAAGCCCCAGGATGTGATCCATCAGTATAATGTCACTGTGGATCCGCAGGAGGACGGCAGCCTGGATATCGAATACCATCTAGTATGGGAGGCTTTGGACACATCCGAGGAGCTGACCTGGGTGGAGATCGGTATGGCAAACGAGAATTTTACCGTTTATCCTGACTCGGTTACTTCTAACATCAGCACCTACAGCAAATACACTGATGAGGACTATGTCTCCCTGCGCCTGGACTTTAAGAAGGCATATCTTGGCGGCGATGTGATTGATTTTTCCTTCAAAATAAATCAGAAGGATATGCTCTGTAAAAATGAATCTGGTTATTTCTATGAGTTTGTCCCCGGTTGGTTCAACGCCATTCAGGTGGAACAATATGAGTTCCTATGGCTCATGGAC
>JAFOBK010000002.1 GCA_017381835.1 Oscillospiraceae bacterium
GTTTGAATATACGATTCACGATCCCCTGGGCATCCATGCCCGCCCCGCTGGTATGCTGGTCAAGGAGGCAAAGGCTTTCGCTGATACCGTTGTTACGATTACGAAGAATGGTACCACCGTCAAGGCAACGCAGTTGATGAAACTGATGAGCCTGGGCGTTAAGCAGGGCGACGTAGTCACTGTTGCCGCAGAAGGCGCAAATGAAGATGCAGCCATTATTGCAATCTCCAACTTCTTCCAGAACAATCTGTAAAACAGCCCGTTCCTGATTACAGGGAAGCGCCGGCCTCCTTCCTTTCCATTACCGGCGCTTCCCCACCTCTTTTCTTATGATAGAAAGGAAATGAAAACATGATTACAATTCAAGGCAAAGGTGTGTCCAAGGGCATTGCAAAAGGTCCCCTCTACTTCTTCCAGCGGCCTGATACTACTGTTACCAAGAAGGTAGTTTCTGATATTGAGGCAGAAAAAGCCCGCTTGGCGGTTGCTCAGGAACAGTCTATCCAGCAGTTGAATACTCTGGCAGAAAAGTGCCAGGATGATGCCGGCGAAGAGATGGCTGTCCTGTTTGAGACCCATGCCATGTTCGTGGAGGACGAGGACTTCGTCGAATGCATGACTTCCCTGATTGAAGAAGAGTCCTGCAATGCAGAATATGCTGTTGAACAGGCAGGCATCCAGTTTGCTGCCATGTTTGCTGCTATGGATGATGCATATATGCAGGCTCGTGCTGCGGACATCAAGGACGTAGCGAAACGGATTCTGAACAATCTGTTGGGTGTTGTGGATGGTGGCATTGACTCCGAGGAGCCGGTTATTCTGGCTGCTGACGATCTGGCTCCTTCTGAAACCCTGCAGCTGGACAAGTCCAAGATTCTGGGATTTGTCACCATGGGTGGTTCCGGTAACTCTCATACTGCTATTTTGGCCCGTACTATGGGTATCCCTGCTATCTGCGGTGCTGGTGAAGCTCTGGCAGAAAGCTACAATGGCCGTGTTGGCTACATTGATGGTGAAACTGGTCAGCTGATCATCGATCCCGACGCTATGACTCAGGCTGCTCTGAAAGAAAAATATGAAAAACAGCAGGAAACCAAGAAATTGCTGGAAACCATGAAGGGCCAGGAAGATATCACTCTGGATGGAAAGAAGATGTTGCTGTATTGCAATATCGGTTCTCCCGAGGATGTGGCTGCCGTTCTGGCAAACGATGGTCAGGGTATTGGTCTGTTCCGCAGTGAGTTCCTTTACTTAAGTGCTTCCGATTACCCCACTGAGGATGAGCAGTTCGAAGCGTACCGTAGCGTTGCTGCTGCCATGAACGGCAAGCGTGTTGTGATTCGTACTCTGGATATCGGTGCAGACAAGCAGGTGGATTATTTCGATATGAAGGAAGAAGAAAATCCTGCCCTGGGTGTTCGCGCTATTCGTATTTGTCTGAATCGTCCTGAGGTATTCCGCACCCAGTTGCGCGCTCTGTACCGGGCATCTGTTTACGGTAAAATTGCCATTATGTTCCCCATGATCACTTCTGTCTGGGAAGTCAAGGAATGTAAGCGTGCCTGTATGAGCGTTATGAAAGAACTGGAAGCCGAAGGCATCCCCTATGATCCCAACACGGAACTGGGTATCATGATTGAGACTCCCTCCTCTGTTTTCGTGGCAGAAGAGTTAGCGAAGCTGGTGGATTTCTTCTCCGTTGGCACCAACGATCTGACCCAGTATACGCTGGCCTGCGACCGTCAGGCAAACGATTTGGGTAAGTTCTATGATCCCCATCATCCCGCTCTGCTCAGAGCCATTAAGATGGCTGCCGATGCCGCCCACAAGGCTGGCATCTGGATCGGCATCTGCGGTGAACTGGGTGCAGATATTTCCATGCTGCCCACCTTCCTGGCTATGGGTATCGATGAACTGTCTGTTTCCCCTGCAGCAGTGCTGCCCGTACGTGCGGCTATCCGCCAGAGCATTGCTCAGACCTGCACACTGGAAATGCTGGAGTGCTAAATTATGTTGGAACAACTGAAATCACAGGTACTGATTGCTTATCAGGAATTAGCCAGATATGGTCTTGATAAATACGCCAGAGGTAGCGTATCTGCCATAGACCGGGAAACCGGCCTGATCGTAATGAAATCCGCCAAGGATGCCTTTGTTGTGGATATGCACGGAACGATCCTGGAAGGAAGCAGTACGCCTTCTTCAGATGTCCAGTCCCATATCGCGCTCTATCAGGCCTTTCCAAAACTGGGAGGTATTGTCAGACCTCACGCAAGGTATGCTACTATATTTGCACAGATTGGTATGGATATTCCGGTATTGGGTACTTTCCATAAAGACTTATTTCATGTGGAAATACCCTGTGCCGCCTCGGCTTTTGATATGGGGAATACTTTCCATTCGCGCAGTATCGATCCATTGCTGACTCCTGCCGCATTGGTCGTAAGCCATAGTGCATACGCCTGGGGAGAAACAGTGTTAGATGCTGTAAATAATGCAGCTGCTTTGGAAGAAACGGCATATCTCGCCTATCAAACCATGCAGCTTGATCCCGGAATCCAATCGATCCAGTGAGGCAAAAGTAAGGAGAGACGATATGAGTATCCCGGAAATGTATACCCGTCGACAGTTGAACACCATGTACAGATCTGTCTCCCTGAAAGATCCTGTGTTCCGGCTGCTCCGTAAGTATTTTAGTGCAGCTTCTAACCTCTATGGTGTTATTCCACTTCGTAAGCTGTATGAAATTATTGAAACCCAAAATCCAGGGGTTGTCTCCCGATCGGATTTTA
>JAFOBK010000113.1 GCA_017381835.1 Oscillospiraceae bacterium
AAGCCGTGGGCATCACGGAAAATGCCGTGAATCTGGTGCAGGATACCTCCCGCGCTTCCGCCATGGCCCTGATGACGGCCAACGGCTACATCGATCTGCTGATTCCCCGGGGCGGCGCGGGCCTGATCAAGGCTACCGTGCAGAATGCCACTGTCCCCTGCATCGCCACCGGCACCGGCATCTGCCATGTGTATGTGGATAAAAGCGCCGATCAGGACATGGCGCTGAATATTATTGAGAACGCAAAAACCAGCCGCCCCAGCGTGTGCAACGCAGAGGAAGTGCTGCTGGTTCATCAGGATATCGCCAAGGAATTTCTGCCGAAGGTTCATGACCGCATCGGCGCAAAGGTGGAACTGCGGCTGGACGAAACAGCGCAAGCCGTTATCCCCGGCACCCCGGCGGGTGAAGCGGATTTCGACACGGAATTTCTGGACTATATTCTGGCGGTCAAATGCGTCAGCGGTGTAGGCGAAGCGGTTGCCCACATTGCCGCCCATTCCACAGGCCACAGTGAAGCGGTTGTGGCGCAGGACGAAGAAGTTCTGCGGCAGTTTGCAGCCGG
Organism: Oscillospiraceae bacterium; assembly: GCA_017381835.1. Next base: position 566 of record JAFOBK010000113.1, read on the forward strand.
AGTGGACAGTGCGGCGGTGTATCTGAATGCCTCCACCCGCTTTACCGACGGCGGCGAATTCGGCCTCGGCTGCGAGATGGGCATTTCCACCCAGAAGCTCCATGCCCGGGGCCCCATGGGCCTGCGGGAGCTGACCAGCTACAAATACCTCATCACCGGAAACGGTCATGTGCGATAAGGAGAAAATGCTATGAAATACGGATTTATCGGCTGCGGCAATATGGGCGGCGCGGTGGCCAAGGCCATGGCCGCAAAGGGTGCAGACCTGGCCGTCACGGATCGCAGCGGCAAAGCAAAGGCGCTGGGCCTGCCCTACACCTCGGCCCAGGATATCGCACAGAATGCAGAGCGGATTTTTCTGGCAGTAAAGCCTCAGATGATGGCGGGGGTACTGGAAGCACTTCGCCCTATTTTGCAGGAAAGAAAGCCCCTGCTGATCACCATGGCAGCAGGTCTAACCATGGAGAGAATCGATGAAATGGCAGGCGGCGGCTATCCCATCATCCGCATCATGCCAAACACCCCCACAGCCATCGGCATGGGTGTCATTCAGTACTGCGCCAATTCTCTGGTGACAGCGGATATCCTTGCGGATACGCTGGCGGATATGGAACTCTGCGGCCTGCTGGATCCGCTGGACGAGCACCTGATCGATGCGGCCAGCGCCCTCTCCGGCAGCGGCCCGGCCTATATGTACGTTTTTCTGGAGGCACTGGCTGACGGCGCCGTGGCCTGCGGCATTCCCCGGGCCAAGGCCTATGAGTATGCGGCCATGACCATGGCAGGCGCGGCCCAGCTGTATTTGCAGACAAAGCAGCATCCCGGCGCATTGAAGGACGCGGTCTGCTCCCCCGGCGGCAGCACCATTGCCGGTCTGAAAGCGCTGGAGGAAGGCGCGTTCCGGGCTTCCGTCATGAACTGCGTGGCTGCTACCTGCCAGCGGAATCAGGAATTGGGAAAATAAATTTCAGTTTGTCGCACTGGCGCGGGAGCGCCCAAAGGCCCCCTTGTGTAAAGGGGGCTGGGTAGGTTACAATCCGAAGTGCAACACCTCAAATAAAATAAGACAATATGCGAACCTTAGTGTAAAATGTAGTTGCTACACAAACAAACTACACGGAGGTAAGCATATTGTCCTACACACATTTTACACTAGAAGAAAGAAAATATCTACAACAACTTTTATCCGAAGATCGGTCTTTTCGAGAAATTGCGTCTATTCTTGGACGCGATGTTTCCAGCATTAGCAGAGAGGTAAAACGCAATCGTTCAAAGCATAGCCAATACCGTAAGCTCTATAACCGCTATGGCTATAATCACTGGCGAGCCAATACTCTCTATATCTGTCGCCGGCGTGAACAGAACCGCCAATCTTTGAAACCCGACACACTAGAATGGGAGTATATCATTGCAGGATTACAGCACTACTGGTCTCCCGAAGCAATCTGTGGTCGCTGGCATAAGGAATTCCCCGACAGAAAACCACTTTGTGTATCGACAATTTATCGGTACATAAGGTTAGGAAGATTCCCGAAAATTACTGCCAAACAGCATCTTAGACGCAGAGGGAAGCGAATTCAAACCCGAAATGCCAACTATAACAGTATTCAACCTGACCGGATCATCCCCCAGTGGCCGGACGAGATCCGCAATCGGATTAGGATTGGTGATTGGGAAGGCGACACAGTGTATGGCGGTGTTGGCAAGGGTTTGTTGGTAACATTGGTAGACCGCAAAAGCCGTCATCTAAAGATGGGTCTGCTTGCAACCAGAACAGCGGAAGGTACGAGAAAAGTCATTGAGCAGCTGCTATATGGGTTGCCGGTTAAAAGTATAAGCTTAGATAATGGTTCCGAATTTTCTGAGTTCCGAAAGTTAGAAGAGCACTTACACACTCTTGTCTACTTTGCCGAGCCACATAAACCTTGGCAGCGCGGAACAAACGAGAACACGAACGATGTTGTAAGATTTTTCTTTCCCAAAGGGTTTGATTTTAGGACAGTTACGGATGAAGATATTCAGTTTGTTGAAGATCTGATCAATAACCGTCCAAGAAAGTGTCTTGGCTGGAAAACACCAGCTGAAATTTTAGAAGAAAGTGTTGCACTTGATTGACAATCTGCCCTGGTCAAAATCTTTGATTTTGACCGGAGGGGTTGTGAAAGAACGACAATCCCCCAGTCAAAAATCAGAGATTTTTGCCAGCCCCCTTTACACAAGGGGGCCTTTGGGCGCTACCGCGCCAGTGCGATAAACATCAATTTGGCGACACATATACTTGCAGGGACACTCATCCGTGGGTGTCCCTGCATTCGGAATTGCGCCGATTTAAGCGGTTGACAAACCGCACAATTTATGTTAAAATTTATCGGAATAAGGACTTGAGCCGCCCCAGACCATCGGTAAGCGCGCTTTTGCATGCGTCTTGCCGGAACATGGCAAGGCTTTTTTTATAGACATTGAAAGGAGAACAGCAGATGAAGGCGAAGTTTTTTGGTACCGCTTTGATGCAGCAGGTGGAATTGTCCCCCGAGCTGTCCTGTTTTGATTCCCCCAGATACGCAATTTTTCCCGGCTTTTGTGATGTGCACGTACATTTCAGAGAGCCGGGTTTTTCTTATAAAGAGACCGTTCGCACCGGCTCCCTTTCCGCTGCCCGTGGCGGCTACACGGCTGTGTGCACCATGCCCAACCTGAATCCGGTGCCGGACAGCGTGGAGAACCTGAACATCCAGCGCGCCGCCATTGAAAAGGATGCCTGCATCCATGTGTATCCCTACGGCGCCATCACTGTGGGCGAAAAGGGCGAAACCCACGCGGATATCGAAGGCATGGCTCCCTATGTCTGCGGCTTTTCCGACGATGGCCGCGGT